>NZ_JBFOCW010000062.1:0-44983 GCF_040908005.1 Aeromonas sp. s1(2024)
GATCAACACCGCTTCTCGGTTGCCGACCGGGATGCCTACACCGGCGTGACCGCCTACTGGCAAGACAACAAGGAGGCGGAAAAGAAGCGAGTCGAAGTGAAGCGCAAGAAGAAGAGCAAGCCATCGCCGGAACGGCCATTGCCTCCGGGTGTCATGGTCAACAAGCAAGAGAACGAACTGCTGGTCGGTAGCAGCGAGAACGTCAAAGAGCTGCGGCATGTCTATGCCAGCCAGGCTAATGCCATGCGGGCAGCCCGGGCTGAATGGGAGAAGTTGCAACGCGGCGTGGCCGACTTCCAGATCACCCTGGCGATGGGGCGCCCTGAACTCTACCCGGAGCAACCCACCACCGTCAGAGGGTTCAAGCCCCAGATTGACGAGGCCGACTGGTTGCTTACCCAGGTAGTGCACGACCTAACCAACCAGGGCTACACCAACCGTCTGCAGCTCGAGGTGAAACTCGACGAGCTGCCAGAGTAACTGGCCAGATGCGAGAAGGGCCCCAATTGTGGGGCCCTTCTCATTCTGCCTGACGACGCGCTGAAACATGGCCAGGGAATGGCGCCGCATGAGGTGCGCCATCAGGCAGACGCGGCATCATACAAGAAGGTGCTATCAGCACCAAAAACAAGAGTGTGGCCTATGCCGCCAAAAATTCTGCCGCCACTTTGCCGCCACCAAACGCCAGAAAGACTTAAGGCCATCCGCTTGGATGGCCTTAAGTCATTGAATTCTAAATGGTGCCCGGGGTCGGACTCGAACCGACACGTATTGCTACGGCGGATTTTGAATCCGCTGCGTCTACCGATTTCGCCACCCGGGCAGCTGCGAGGGATTATACGAATGGCGCTTGGCCATGCAAGGTGTTTTTCTTGCCCCCACCGTTGTTTGCTCATTTATTCAACGCCTTGCCGATGCCAGGCCAGTTACATAGAATGCCCGCATCATATTAATGGAATAATCATCATGGCCAAGCGCAAGACCCCCTCCCCTCTCCAGCCTGCTCCCCGGCATCCGTCCGCCGGTCTGCTGCGCCGTCTCGGCGCCCTGCTCTATGACTATCTGGTGGTGATTGCCCTGCTGATCATCGCCGGCTTCATCGGCATGGGGGTGGCCCACCTGCTGCTGGCCACCGGCATGGCGCACGTTCCCGAGGGCAAGGATGCCGCCTGGCTGCTCACCAGCCCCCTCTACAGCGCCTGGCTGGCCTTCGTCATCTGCGGTTTCTACACCTGGTTCTGGGTCCGCGCCGGCCAGACCATCGGCATGCGGGCCTGGCGCCTGCGCATCCAGAACCTGGACGGCAGCAACATTCGCGTCACCCAGGCCCTGATCCGGCTCGCTACCTCGGCCTTTGGCCTGGGCAACCTGCTGTGTGTGTTCAATCGCGCCCGCCCCCGCGCCTTCCAGGACATCTGGGCCGAGTGCGAGGTGGTGGTGCTCGGCAAGACGGAAAACCTGGAGCAGCTCAATCGCTGATCCCAAGACGGCAACGAAAAAGGGCACCCCGAGGTGCCCTTTTTGTTGACCAGAACTGACGGCTTGCAGCCCAGAACCTTGACGGAAACGGTGCATCGAGAGCAATGGCCGCCTTTTGTCAGCAACCCGCCGTCCTTCAGGTCGCTACTGCTTGCGGCTCAGGATATAGAAGGAGATGCCGCCAAACAGCAGGCTGGGTGCGATGGCCGCGAGGATGGGCGGGACCGCATAGACCAGGCTGACCGGGCCGAACACCCTGTCGCTCACATAGACCGCGAAGCCGGTCATGATCCCCATCAGCATCCGCGCCCCCATGCTCACCGAACGCAGCGGGCCGAAGATGAAGGAGGAGGCGAGCAGTATCATGGCCACCACGGAGAGCGGTGAGAGCAGCTTGCGCCACATCTCCAGCTTGTAGCGTCCGGCATCCTGCTTGTTGGCATCCAGATAACCGATGTAGTCCCGCAGCCCCGAGATGGGCAGGTTCTCGGGATCGATGCTGACCACCCCGAGCTGCTTGGGGGTCAGCTCGGATTGCCAGGCCATCTGGGCATGCTCTTCGTCCTGGATCCGGGTGGGATCGTCAAACCGGGTGATGTGCACCTGTTTCAGCAGCCAGTGGTGATCCTCGAACACCCCCTCCTTCGCCTGCACCACGTCGATCAGGTTGCGGGACGGAGTGAAACGGTAGAGGGTGATACCGGTCAGGGCGCCATCGTTGCGCACCCCGTTGATGTTGACGAAGTTGTTGCCATCTCGTGCCCATACCCCGTAGGCCGAGACCGTAAGCCGCCCTTCCGACATGGCACCCGCCTTGATGTCATCCGCCATCCGCTTGGCGGCCGGTGCGACGTACTCGCCCATCAGCCCCACCAGCAGCATCAGGGGAATGGCGGTCTTGAGCGCCGCCATGACGATGCTGATCTTGGAGCGTCCCGCCGCCTGCATCACCACCAGCTCGGAGCTGGTCGCGAGCTGGCCCAGACCGATGAGGCCACCGAGCAGGGCCGCCAGGGGGAAGAAGAGCACCGCCTCCTTGGGCATGGAGAGCAGCACGTAGTAGAGGGCGTTGAGCATGTCGTAGTTGCCTTCCCCGACCGCCTTCAACTGCTCCACGTACTTGATGAGCGCGGCGAGCCCGACCAGGGTCAGCTCGCACAGCAGGATCGACATGAAGATGACCCTGCCTATGTATCTATCGAGAATGCCGAACATCAGCAGAGACTCCCAGGTTGCAGCATCACGCTGACTTTCTCTTGAACAATTGCCCTTTGACCCCGTTCCACCAGCTGGTGCCCTGCAGGTTGAGAGGCAACCCTATCAGCAGCAGATAGACCAGGGGCACCAGGAACATCCCGGGCCAGTGGGGCAGACGCCCGCTGTCGATGGCCGACCGGGCGGCGCTGAGCAGCAGGAAATAGGAGAGATAGAGCAGGATGGCCGGCAGCAGCTTGGCGTAACGCCCCTGACGGGGATTGACCCGCGCCATCGGCACCACCAGGAAGGTGAGCACCAGGATGGAGAGGGGCAGCGACAGGCGCCACTGCAATTCGGCCATCAGCTGGTTGTCCTGGGTGCCGAGCAATGCCAGGGTCGGCTTGGCCGCCGCCTTGCGGTTGGATCGCTCCATCTCCTGCTGGCGGATCACCAGGCTGTATTCACGAAACTCCGAGACCTGGAACTGCTTGCCGGTGAAATGCCCCTCGTAGCGCGAGCCATCCTTCAGGGTCAACCACTGCAAGCCGTTGCTGTCGGCGGTCACCTGCCCCTCGTTGGCCACCACCACTGACGGGGGTGAGCCCCCCTCGGCCCGTTGCAGCACGAAGATTTTCTGCAACTCCGACCCCTTGTCGTTCAGATCCTGGATGTAGGCCACCAGGCGCCCCTTGTCGAGCTCCATGAAGCGACCGGCCTGCAGGAAAGAGATACCGGGATCGGCCTTGAACTCGTCGATCACCTGGTACTCCCGCTCCTTGGCCTGGGGGGCGACCCAGCCGGTGTTGAACGCCGCGACGGCGGCGGTCAGCAGGGCCAGCACCAGGGCGCTGCCCATGATGAAACGGTGACTGAAACCCACCGCGTGCATCACCGTCATTTCGCTTTCCGCGTACAAACGGCCGTGAGCAAACAGAATGGCTAAAAACAGACTGATAGGCAGCATCAACAACGCCATATTCGGCAGGTTGAGCAGCAGGAGGGTGGATACCAGGCGCGTCGGCACCTCACCATCGGCGGCATCGCCAATGATCTGGATAAATTGCTGGCTGACGAAGATAAGCAGCAGCACGAACAGCACCGCAAGCTGGGTTTTCAGGGTCTCCCTGAACAAATATCGGAAAACGATCACAGTCATTCCCAAGTAAACTTGTGTTTTTAGTCGAATGCCTGAAAAATAGGGCCCTATATTGGATTTTTACCAGTTTGAACTGCGGAGCCTGTGACTGTTCGCTCCGCCTCTGATACCCCAACAAGCACCGCATTATTCAATAAATGGTGCCTTTTGTCTTTAGGATGTAGGAGATTCCATGGAGTTCAGTGTAAAGAGTGGCAGTCCTGAGAAGCAACGCAGTGCCTGCGTCGTGGTCGGCGTTTTTGAGCCCCGCCGCCTCTCTCCGGTTGCCGAACAGCTGGACAAGATCAGCGACGGCTACCTCAGCTCGCTGCTGCGCCGTGGCGACCTGGAAGGGAAACCGGGCCAGATGCTGCTGCTGCATCAAGTACCGGGCGTGCTCAGCGAGCGCGTACTGCTGGTCGGGTGCGGCAAGGAGCGCGAACTCGACGAGCGCCAGTACAAGCAGATCATCAACAAGACCATCACCACCCTGAACGAAACCGGCTCCATGGAAGCGGTCTGCTTCCTGACCGAGCTGCACGTCAAGGGTCGGGATACCTACTGGAAGGTGCGTCAGGCGGTGGAAACCACCAAGGCGGGCCTCTACAGCTTCGATCAGTTCAAGACCAACAAGGCCGAACCGCGCCGTCCGTTGCGCAAGCTGGTCTTCAACGTGCCGACGCGTCGGGAACTGACCATAGGCGAGCGCGCCATCAACCACGGCCTGGCCGTGGCGAAAGGGGTGCGCATCTGCCGCGACGTGGCGAACATGCCGCCCAACGTCTGCAATCCCGCCTACCTCGCCTCCCAGGCCCGCCGTCTGGCGGATGCCTATGACAACATCACCACCAGGGTGGTGGGGGAGCAGGAGATGGCCGAGCTCGGCATGAACTCCTACCTCGCAGTGGCCCGCGGCTCCGAGAACGAAGCCATGATGGCCATCATCGAGTACAAGGGCAACGCCGACGCCAAGCCCATCGTGCTGGTGGGCAAGGGGCTGACCTTCGACTCCGGCGGCATCTCCATCAAGCCGGCAGACGGCATGGACGAGATGAAGTACGACATGGGTGGCGCCGCCTCCGTGCTCGGCACCATGCACGCCCTGGCCCAGTTGCAGCTGCCCATCAACGTCATCGGTGTGCTGGCGGGCTGCGAGAACATGCCGGGGGGCAACGCCTACCGCCCCGGTGACATCCTCACTACCATGTCCGGCCAGACCGTCGAGGTGCTCAACACCGACGCCGAAGGCCGCCTGGTGCTGTGCGATGCCCTCACCTATGTGGACCGCTACGATCCCGAGACCGTGATCGACGTGGCGACCCTGACCGGTGCCTGCATCATCGCCCTTGGCCACCATACCTCTGGCCTCTTGGCGAACCACAACCCCCTGGCCCACGAGCTGCTCAACGCCTCCGAACAGGCCGGCGATCGCGCCTGGCGTCTGCCCCTGTTCGACGAGTATCAGGAGCAGCTGGAAAGCCCGTTCGCGGACATGGCCAACATCGGTGGCCGTCCGGCCGGTACCATCACCGCCGCCGCCTTCCTGTCGCGCTTCACCAAGAAGTACAACTGGGCCCACCTGGATATCGCAGGGACCGCCTGGAAGAGCGGCAAGGAGAAGGGCTCCACCGGCCGTCCTGTGCCCCTGCTGACCCAGTTCCTGCTCAACCGGGCCGGCGTGGCGGACGTCGAAGACAAGGAGTGATCCCCTTCCCCATCGACTCGAAGAGCGATGCGAGAAGGCGTTACCCTGTATCACAAGGAAGAGGCCTGCCTCTTCCTTGTTTCATTGAGAGAATCCGGGAAGTCCGTGCCAGACGCGGCTCCCGAAGACGGCCAATCGCTGTCCGTCACAGCCAAACGGGACCGACCTGATGAGCCAAGTGACCTTTTACCTGATGAGCCAGCCCGATGATGCGGATGCCTCCGCCGTCGAGCGCCTCGCCTGCCAGCTTGCGGCCGATGGCTGGAGCGCAGGCCATCTCTATCTGCTGTGCGAGGACGAGGCCCAGTCCCTGCGTCTGGACGAGCTGTTGTGGCAGTTGCCGCCCGATCGCTTCGTACCGCACCAGTTGCAGGGGGAGAGCGGTCAGGCCCCGGTGGAGATAGGCAATCAGCCGCCACGGCGGCGCTATGCCTGCCTCATCAACCTGGCCCGGCAGACACCTTTGTTTGCAGGACACTTCGCTCAAGTGGTAGATTTTGTCCCCACTGACGAAACGCAAAAGCAGCAAGCCCGCGAGCGCTACAAGCACTATCGCCAGGCGGGCCATACCCTCGAGATGAGGGATCAGCCCGTCCTTGCCGCACCGGATCCGGCGCAGCCCTGACTGTGCCACCCTCGATCCACGACGAATCAACACCAGACTCCATCCATCCAGAATACGGCGAGACCATGGAAAAGACTTTTAATCACAACGCCATCGAACAGGCGCTCTATCAGCACTGGGAAGCCCAGGGTTACTTCAAGCCCCACGGCGACACCAGCAAAGACTCCTTCTGCATCATGATCCCGCCGCCGAACGTCACCGGCAGCCTGCACATGGGTCACGCCTTCCAGCAGACCCTGATGGACACCCTGATCCGCTACAACCGCATGCAGGGCAAGAACACCCTGTGGCAGGCGGGTACCGACCACGCCGGTATCGCCACCCAGATGGTGGTTGAGCGCAAGATCGCCGCCGAAGAGGGCAAGACCCGCCACGATTACGGCCGGGAAGCCTTCATCGACAAGATCTGGCAGTGGAAGGAAGAGTCCGGTGGCACCATCACCCGTCAGATGCGCCGTCTGGGTGACTCCGTGGATTGGGAGCGCGAGCGCTTCACCATGGATGAGGGTCTTTCCGCCGCCGTACAGGAAGTGTTCGTCCGTCTCTACGAAGATGGCTTGATGTACCGCGGCAAGCGTCTGGTGAACTGGGATCCCAAGCTCAACACCGCCATCTCCGATCTGGAAGTGGAAAACCGCGAGATAAAGGGCCACATGTGGCACCTGCGCTACCCGCTGGCCAACGGTGCCAAGACTGCTGAAGGCCAGGATCACCTGATCGTCGCCACCACCCGTCCGGAAACCATGCTGGGTGATACCGCCGTTGCGGTAAACCCGGAAGACCCGCGCTACAAGGCGCTGATCGGTCAGCACATTCTGCTGCCACTGGTGAATCGTCTGATCCCCATCGTCGCCGACGAGCACGCCGACATGGAGAAGGGCACCGGCTGCGTGAAGATCACCCCGGCCCACGACTTCAACGACAACGAAGTGGGCAAGCGCCACAACCTGCCGATGATCAACATCTTCACCCTGGACGCCCACGTGCGTGCCGAGGCCGAAGTGGTCGACAGCAACGGCAACCCCAGCACCGCCTATGACGCCGCCCTGCCGACCGAGTTCGCCGGGATGGAGCGCTTCGCCGCCCGCAAGGCCATCGTCGCCAAGCTGGACGAGCTGGGCCTCTTGGCCGAGATCAAGGATCACGTGCTGCAGCAGCCTTACGGCGATCGCGGTGGCGTCCCCATCGAGCCGATGCTGACCGACCAGTGGTACGTGCGCGTGGCACCGATGGCCAAGACCGCCATCGAGGCGGTGGAAGATGGCCGCATCCAGTTCGTGCCGAAACAGTACGAAAACATGTACTTCTCCTGGATGCGCGACATTCAGGACTGGTGCGTCTCCCGTCAGCTGTGGTGGGGTCACCGCATCCCGGCCTGGTATGACGATGCCGGCAACGTCTACGTAGGCCGCAACGAAGAGGAAGTGCGTGCCAAGCACAGCATCCCGGCCGTGACCGTGCTGCGTCAGGACGAAGACGTGCTCGACACCTGGTTCAGCTCCGCCCTGTGGACCTTCTCCACCCTGGGCTGGCCGAACAACACCGAGGCGCTCAAGACCTTCCACCCGACCGACGTGCTGATGAGCGGCTTCGACATCATCTTCTTCTGGATTGCCCGGATGATCATGATGACCATGCACTTCATCAAGGACGAAAACGGCCAGCCGCAAGTCCCGTTCAAGACCGTCTATATCACCGGCCTCATCCGTGACGAAGAGGGCCAGAAGATGTCCAAGTCCAAGGGCAACGTGCTGGACCCGCTCGACATGATCGACGGCATCTCGCTGGAAGATCTGCTGGAGAAGCGCACCGGCAACATGATGCAGCCGCAGATGGCCGAGAAGATCGGCAAGCGTACCGCCAAGCAGTTCCCGGAAGGGATCGATGCCCACGGTACCGACGCCCTGCGCTTCACCCTGGCGGCGCTGGCCTCTACCGGTCGTGACATCAACTGGGACATGAAGCGCCTGGATGGCTACAACAACTTCTGCAACAAGCTGTGGAACGCCTCCCGCTATGTGCTGATGAACACCGAAGATCAGGATTGCGGTTTTGCCGGTGGCGAAATGCAGTTCAGTCTGGCGGATCGCTGGATCCAGTCCCAGCTGCAAGTGGCCATCCGTGACTTCCGTACCGCCCTCGATACCTACCGCTTCGACATCGCGGCTGGCGTGCTGTACGAATTTATCTGGAACCAGTTCTGTGACTGGTATCTGGAGCTGACCAAGCCGGTGCTGACCAAGGGTTCCGAGGCCGAGCAGCGCGCTGCCCGCCACACCCTGGTGACTGTGCTCGAAACTCTGCTGCGTCTGGCGCACCCGATCATCCCGTTCATCACCGAGACCATCTGGAAATCGGTCGCTCCGCTGGCTGGCGTACACGCCGATACCATCATGATTCAGGCCTTCCCGGAGTTCGACGCCGCCAAGGTGGACGAAGCCGCGATGGCGGATCAGGAGTGGGTGAAGGAGTTCATCGTCAGCATCCGCAACATCCGCGCCGAGATGAACGTGGCCCCGAGCGTGCCCCTCAACGTGCTGCTCCAGTGCGATGCCAAGGATGCCCAGCGCGCCCAGGGCAACGAGGCCTTCCTCAAGTCGCTGGCCCGTCTGGAATCCATTCGCGTGCTTGGCGCAGGTGAAACCGCCCCGCTGTCGGTCAAGAAGCTGATCGGTGCCACCGAGCTGATGATCCCCATGGCCGGTCTCATCGACAAGGAAGCCGAACTAGCCCGTCTGGCCAAAGAGGTGGCCCGTCTGGTGGGCGAGTGCGGCCGCATCGAAGGCAAGCTCGGCAACGAAGCCTTCGTCGCCAAGGCGCCGGAAGCGGTCATCATCAAGGAGCGCGAGAAGCTGGAAGATTACCGTCTCCAGCTGACCAAGCTGGAAGCCCAGCAGGCCGAGATCGCCGCGCTCTAAGCCACAGCGCAACATGACAAGCCCCCGTTTATCGGGGGCTTTTTCATGTCAGGGGTTCAGTTCTCACTCTCCTGCCCCGCGGTTTTATCCCTCCCGCCGGGGCGATATTCAAAAATTCACGAGCCAAATCACCTCCTTTCACAAGCGCAGAGCCCGCAAATTCATTACACTGCCAGCGGTCTTTTCTATCGGGAGTGCTGCTGCAGTATGGAAATATTGATCCTGTTTGGATTGATTTTGCTCAATGGCGTCTTCGCCATGTCGGAAATCGCCATCGTGACGGCACGCAAGGCACGTCTCGCCAAAATGGCGAGCGAAGGGAGCCGCTCCGCCTCCATCGCCCTCAAGCTCGGGGAAGATCCGACCCATTTCCTCTCCGCCGTGCAGATCGGCATCACCAGCATCGGTCTGCTCAACGGTATCTATGGCGAGTCCCTGCTGGCCCAGCCCTTCGCCCTCTGGCTGCAGGAGTGGGGGCTCTCCCCCAAGAGCAGCAGCCTGCTCGCCACCGTCATCGTGGTCGTGCTGGTCACCTATCTCTCCATCGTGGTAGGGGAGCTCGTGCCCAAACGCCTCGGACAGCTCAGCGCCGAGCGCATCGCCTGTCTGGTAGCCCGCCCCATGCTCTGGCTGGCGACCCTGACCCGTCCCTTCGTCTGGTTGCTCTCCGCCTCCACCAACGCCAGCCTGCGGCTGCTGCGGGTCGATCAGCGCAGCAGCAACAACGTCACTCAGGAGGAGATCCACGCCATGCTGGTGGAGGGCTCCGAAGCAGGGGTGATCGAGGACCATGAGCACACTATGTTGCGCAACGTGTTCCGCCTCGACGAACGCAGCCTGGCCTCCCTGATGGTGCCGCGCAGCGACATCCGCTATCTGGACCTGTCACTGCCGCTGGAAGTGAACCTCCAACGTCTGGTGGAGTATCGCCACAGCTTCTTCCCTGTCTGTGACGGCAGCCTGTCGGATCTCGTCGGCATCCTCAACGTCAGCAAGGTGCTGCACGCCTACATCAAGGGAGAGCCCATCGATCTGGCGGCGCTGACCCAGGACGGCAGCCTGCTGCCGGAGACCCTCAACGGCCTGGAGCTGCTCAACCACTTCCGTACCCACTCCGAGCACATGGTGCTGGTGGTGGACGAATATGGCGAGCTGCAGGGGCTGGTCACCCAGCAGGATCTGCTGGAAACCCTTGCCGGCGACTTCCAGCAGGAAGATGGGGAGGACAACTGGGCCTTCCAGCGCGCCGACGGCAGCTGGCTGCTCGACGGCCTCATTCCACTGCCAGAATTGAAGGACTGTCTGGAGCTGGTTCGTCTGCCGGAAGAAGAAAAACATCACTATCACACCCTTGGAGGGCTTATCATGCTGCTCCTTGGCCGCCTTCCCCAGACCGGAGACCTGGTCACCCTGGAACAGTGGCAACTGGAAATCGTGGATATGGACGGCCTGCGCATCGACAAGGTACTTGCCATGCCCTTGACCGACCAACCCAGCTAACCTGCGGAGTTTGCATGTATGGAGCAGTTTTACCACCTGGCTCACGCCTTTATGCATCAGGATCTGGCGACACTCTCTGATCCCAAGATGGTCTTCATGGTCTATGTCGTCCTGCTGACCTTCCTGGTGCTCGAGAATGGCTTTATCCCCACCGCCTTCCTGCCAGGGGATACCCTGCTGATCCTGACCGGCGTGCTGATCTATCAGGGGGTGTTGCCGATGGCGGTGGTCCCGCTGCTGATCATGGCGACCTTCGTCGGTACCTGGCTTGGCTACATGCAGGGGCGTTTCCTCGGCCACACCCGGATGTATCACAGGCTGATGTCCCACCTCGATGACAAGCACAAGGAGAAGGTGCACTACCTGCTCAACAAGTACGGCATCATCACCCTGATCACCGCCCGCTACATCGCCTTTGTGCGTACCGCCTACCCCTATATCGTCGGCGCCAACGAGATCCCCCAGGGGCGCTTCCTGGTGGTCAACCTGATCAGCTCCATCATGTGGATCTGCCCCCTGGTCGGGCTGGGTTACTACCTGAGCCACACCAAGCTGGCCGCGCAGTATGAGTCCCAATTTCTCAGCGTCATTCTCTACCTGCCGGTCGTGCTGCTGGTGGGCGGCCTCATCGCTCTGGTCTGGCGCTGGTGGAGCAGACGCAAGCCCGACGTCTCCAGAGAGTGAGGCAAGCCACAGGGTCGCCCACAGGCGGCCCTTTTTTATGGAAAATAGTGGCGAATTCCCCCTGCTCGCTCTTGTAAAGCAGGGGCAAAAATGAGTGAATCTAGCGCCTTTTTTCGCTGTGGATGGAGTTGGTTGTATGGGGTGTTGGATTCGCGCAATCGCGCTGGTAGGTGGATTGATGGGACTGCTGGGTTCGCAGACAGCCCTGGCGACTCCCGACCCGGCCAAGCTGCAGCTCAAATCGGGCAGTGCCCTGGTGATGGACGTCAACACCGGCAAGACCCTGTATCAGAAAAACCCCACCCGGGTGCGCCCCATCGCCTCCCTCACCAAGCTGATGACGGCGCTGGTGGTGCTGGATGCCCGCCAGAACCTCAATCAGACCCTGACCATCGATCAGAACGACAGGGACAACATCAAGCACACCTATTCACGGGTGCGCATGGGCACCCAGGTCAGCCGCCGCGACGCCCTGCATCTGGCGCTGATGTCCTCCGAGAACCGCATGGCCTCGGCGCTTGCCCGCCACTACCCGGGGGGTCGCCAGGCCTTCATCCGCGCCATGAACAACAAGGCCAGACAGCTCGGCATGCGCAACACCCGCTACTATGACTCCACCGGTCTCTCCACCCGCAACGTCTCCACCGCCCAGGATCTGGCCAAGCTCCTCTCTGCGGCCTATCGACAGCCGCTGATCCGTGAATTCACCCAGGACACCAGCAGGGAGATGCGCTTTCGCAAGCCGGCCTACAGCCTGATGTTCAACAATACCAACCCCCTGGTGAAGAACCCGGACTGGGATGTACGCCTCTCCAAGACAGGCTATACCGACGAAGCGGGCCGCTGCCTGCTGATGCGTGCCAAACCGGATCGTCAGGAGCTCGCCATCGTACTGCTCAACTCGGTGGGCAAACGCACCCCTGTCGGGGATGCCAACCGCATCCGCAAGTGGCTGAAAAGCTGATTATCTCAACGAAGACATAAAAGGATGCCGCGGCATCCTTTTTTATTGCCCGCCAAACGCCACAGCAGACCGCCAGAGGCCGCCAGCCCCGCACAGCATAGATGCGCATGGTTTGGGCACCCAGGTCGCCACAGGCACGGCCACGGGATGCGTCAGCAGCCTGCCAGGCAAGATACGTCGAGAGTGGTGACCCGGGGGCACGTGCAGCAAGGGGGAACCGTCCCCCATGGGAGCGTCAGGGAGAAGGACACGAGAGAGACAACCCCATGATGGGGAGGAGGATATCGCCCATAAAAAAACAGCCCCGACTGACGTCGAGGCTGTCTGTATGGTGCGCCCGAGAGGATTCGAACCTCTGACCACCTGGTTCGTAGCCAGGTACTCTATCCAGCTGAGCTACGGGCGCTCACAACTTGTTGCACTGCTTGAAATATGGTGCGCCCGAGAGGATTCGAACCTCTGACCACCTGGTTCGTAGCCAGGTACTCTATCCAGCTGAGCTACGGGCGCTCATAAATTGTTGCACTGCTTTAAACATGGTGCGCCCGAGAGGATTCGAACCTCTGACCACCTGGTTCGTAGCCAGGTACTCTATCCAGCTGAGCTACGGGCGCTCATAAATCATTGTATTGCTTGAAATGGTGCGCCCGAGAGGATTCGAACCTCTGACCACCTGGTTCGTAGCCAGGTACTCTATCCAGCTGAGCTACGGGCGCCCTTTTTTCAAACGATAAAAAAAGCTTACTCAACAGTAAGCCTTCTTTAGTGCCGACTTGCTGATGGTCAACACATGACTCCAAGAGTCAAATATGGTGCGCCCGAGAGGATTCGAACCTCTGACCACCTGGTTCGTAGCCAGGTACTCTATCCAGCTGAGCTACGGGCGCAAAATGGCGGAGAAGGGGGGATTCGAACCCCCGATGCGGGTATAAGCCGCATACTCCCTTAGCAGGGGAGCGCCTTCAGCCTCTCGGCCACCTCTCCGTTTGCGGGGCTGATAATACTTCACAGGGATTTTTAGTCAAACACTTTTTTGGAGAAAACAGAGCGTTCGCTCAGCATTTGGCCAAAGAGTGGAATATTCAAGCAATATCGACACTTACCCAGTAGTTACGCGCTCTGCAGGCCGATTTGCAGGCCCCTGAAAAACAAAAGGCGACATCCGGGATGTCGCCTTCAGGCAGCCATGAAATGGCTTAGAAATTCGGTTGGCCCGGGACTTTCTCGGCCTGTATCCGCATGTAGATCTCTTCGCGGTGTACGGAAACCTCTTTCGGTGCATTCACACCGATACGAACCTGGTTCCCTTTTACGCCCAGTACGGTAACGGTTACTTCGTCACCAATCATCAGGGTTTCCCCTACACGACGAGTCAAAATAAGCATTCGCTTGCTCCTGTATCCTGTTTTGTATTTATATCGATATGCGCCATTATCTTACAAAGATACCGATATGGTAAATGGTTGAAACTAAATCAATCAGGGATTGTTTCCCAAGGGCTGCTCATGAGGCTCTTGATCCAACCCGAACGCCGAGTGCAACGAACGCACGGCCAGCTCCAGGTACTTCTCGTCAATCACCACGGATATCTTGATTTCAGAGGTGGAGATCAGCTGCATGTTGATCCCTTCCTCACCCAATACCTTGAACATGGTGCGCGCTACACCAGGATGATTCCACATGCCGACCCCGACGATGGAGACCTTGGCGATCTCTCCGTTGCCCTGCACGCAGGCGGCCCCCAGCTCGCTGGCGGTCTCCTCCAGCAAGGCGCGGGCCCGGCGATAATCATCGCGATTCACCGTGAAGGTGAAATCGGCGGTGCCATCCCCCATGGTGTTCTGCACTATCATGTCGACATCTATGTTGGCGTCGCTGATCGGATTCAGGATCTGCGCGGCCACGGTCGGCCTGTCCGGCACACCCAGAATGGTCAGGCTGGCCTCGTTGCGATTGAACGCAATGCCGGATACCAGGGGTGCTTCCATCCTCTCACCTCCATATGTGATTAAGGTTCCCTCTCCGTCGACGAAACTCGACAGCACCCTTAGCGGCACGCGGTACTTGCCCGCGAACTCGACCGAACGGATCTGCAACACCTTGGCTCCGAGACTCGCCATCTCGAGCATCTCCTCGAAGGTGATGGTATCGAGGCGACGCGCCTTGGGCTCGATGCGCGGATCCGTGGTATACACCCCGTCCACATCGGTAAAGATCTGGCACTCATCGGCCTTGATGGCCGCAGCCACGGCCACCGCGGTGGTATCCGAACCCCCTCGACCCAGGGTCGTGATGGCATTGTGCTCATCGCGCCCCTGGAAACCGGCAATCACCACCACCTTGCCGGCACCGAGTGCGGCTTCCACCTGCTCGGTGTCGATACGGGTGATGCGCGCCTTGCCATAGGCGGAGTCGGTGTGGATGCGGACCTGATCACCGGTCATCGAGACTGCGGGGCAACCGCGCTTGTTGAGCGCAATCGCCAGCAGTGCAATGGTGACCTGCTCACCGGTGGAGATCAGCACATCCATCTCGCGCCGGTTGGCATCCTGGTCCAGATGCTGGGCCATGCCCAGCAACCGGTTGGTTTCGCCCGACATGGCGGAGACCACCACCACCACGTCATGTCCCTGGGCACGGGTCAGTTGAACCCGCTCAGCAACTGCCTCGATCCGCTCCAGCGTGCCGACCGAGGTGCCACCGTACTTCTGTACATAGAGTGCCACAGATCACCTCGCCCGCTTACAGGCGCTCTTCCAGCCAGGAGTGAACGGATTGCAGCGCCGCCGGCACCGCCTCAGGCTGGGTACCACCCGCCTGTGCCATGTCGGGACGACCACCGCCCTTGCCACCCACCTGCTGGGCCACCAGATTGACCAGCTCACCAGCTTTGACCTTGCCGGTCAGGTCATTGGTCACGCCCGCGATCAAGTTGACCTTGCCATCACTGCTGGTTGCCAGCAGCACGACACCGGATTTCATCTGATTCTTCAGCTCGTCCAGCATGCCGCGCAGGGATTTGGGGTCGACCCCTTCCAGGGCGGCAACCAGCACCTTCTGGCCATTGATGTCGATGACCTGGCTCAGCAGGTCGTTACCCGCCTGCGCCGCCAGCTTGGCCTTGAGCTGTTCCAGCTCGCGCTCCATCATCTTGGCCTTGTCCAGTACCTGGCGCACCTTGTCGGCGATGGAGAACTGATCGCCCTTCACCAGCGCGGCGGCCTCTTCGATCTGTTCACCCAGTTGGTGCATCAGATCGATGGCGCTCTTGCCGGTGACCGCTTCGATACGACGCACGCCAGCCGCGATGCCGCTCTCGGCAATGATCTTGAAGAAGCCGATGTCACCGGTGCGCTTGGCGTGAGTACCGCCGCACAGCTCGGTGGAGTAGTCACCCATGCGTACCACGCGCACATCGTCTTCATATTTCTCGCCAAACAGCGCCATGGCACCGGCTGACTTGGCCTCTTCCAGCCCCATCAGCTGGGTCGCCACCTCGTGGTTGGCACGGATCTGGGCGTTGACGAGCTCCTCGATCCGGCGAATGGTCGCCATGGTCAGCCCTTCGAAGTGGGAGAAGTCGAAGCGCATGCGCTCGGCGCCCACCAGGGATCCTTTCTGGGTCACGTGCTCACCCAGCGCCTGGCGCAAGGCCGCGTGCAACAGGTGAGTCACGGAGTGGTTAAGGGCGATGGCCTGACGACGGTCGCCATCGACCACGGCCTCGACCTCGGCTCCCTTCTCCAGGGTACCCAGTTCCAGATAGCCCTTGTGGATGATCGCCTTGCCCGCTTTCTGGGTGTCGGTGACGGCGAAGATGCCGTCATCCACCTTGAGGATGCCGCTGTCACCCACCTGACCGCCGGACTCCGCATAGAAGGGGGTCTCCGCCAGCACGATCACTGCCTCTTCACCGGCGATGAGGCCATTGACCTCGACACCATCCTTGTAGATACCGACCACCTGGGTGTTCTGGCTCAGTTGCTTGTAACCGGTAAAGGGGGTCTCGAAATCGAGCTTCAGCACGTCGTTGTAGTTCACACCGAAACTGGAAGCCTCTTTCGCACGGGCGCGCTGCTTCTCCATCTCAGCCTTGAAGCCCTCTTCGTCGATGCCGATCTCGCGCTCGCGCACCACGTCGGCGGTCAGGTCGGCCGGGAAGCCGTATGTGTCATAGAGCTTGAACACCACTTCACCCGGGATCACCTTGGCATCACCGAGGTTGGCCAGGGCGTCTTCCAGCAGCAGCAGACCTCTGTCCAGCGTGCGGACGAACTGCTCCTCCTCGATGCGCAACACTCGCTCGACCAGCGGCAGCTGGGCGATCAGTTCCGCCGCCACATCCTTCATCTGTACGGCCAGCTCGGCAGCCAGCTTATAGAAGAAGACGTCGGTAGCACCCAGCTTGCGGCCGTGACGCACGGCGCGGCGGATGATGCGGCGCAGCACGTAGCCGCGACCTTCATTGGAGGGCATGACACCGTCAGCCACCAGGAAGGCGCAGGAACGGATGTGGTCCGCAATGACGCGCAGGGACTGGTTGCTCAGATCCGTGGTGCCGACAATCTCGGCCGCCTTCTTGATCAACGCCTGGAAGATGTCGATCTCATAGTTGGAGTGCACCCCCTGCATGATGGCGGAGATACGCTCCAGACCCATGCCGGTATCCACGGACGGACGGGGCAGCGGCTCCATGGTGCCGTCAGCCTGACGGTTGAACTGCATGAAGACCACGTTCCAGATCTCGATGAAGCGGTCGCCATCCTCTTCCGGTGAACCGGGAGGGCCACCCCAGATGTGATCGCCGTGGTCGTAGAAGATCTCGGTGCAGGGACCGCATGGGCCGGTATCGCCCATGGCCCAGAAGTTGTCGGATGCATAAGGAGCACCCTTGTTGTCACCGATGCGCACGATGCGATCGGCCGGCACGCCGACCTCTTTTTCCCAGATGTCGAAGGCTTCGTCATCAGTCGCGTAGACGGTCACCAGCAGGCGCTCTTTGGGCAGCTTGAGGGTACCGGTCAGGAATTCCCATGCAAACCGGATGGCGTCCTGTTTGAAGTAGTCACCGAAGCTGAAGTTGCCCAGCATCTCGAAGAAGGTATGGTGACGGGCGGTATAGCCGACGTTTTCCAGGTCATTGTGCTTGCCGCCAGCCCGCACGCAACGCTGGGCCGTGGTGGCACGGTGATAGGCACGCTTGTCGGCGCCAAGGAACACGTCCTTGAACTGGTTCATCCCTGCGTTGGTGAACAGCAGGGTCGGATCGTTGTGCGGTACCAGCGAGCTGGAAGAGACAACTTGGTGTCCCTGGGTGCGGAAATACTCGAGAAACGCAGCGCGAATCTCTGACGTGGACATGTACATGGAAAATCCTGCTTGATTCGAATACGGACTTTTAACCGCATTAATGTAAGTTTTCTGCAGGGTAAAGTAAAACGTGGGGACCCTTGGCGGGTGAAATAGCCCCCAAGGGGCCAGCGTTTGGCAGCAGCACCCGCAAGCACGTCGCAACAGGGGGGCTTCGGGATGCCTCGCTTGACCACAGGGCCACCATTGACAGACCCGGCGAAGGGCTGATATTCCCCACCAGCCGCACCGCACACCAAGGGAAATCCTGCCCATAGGTCCAACCTCGGCGCGCCACTATTGCTCACCTTGCATGGCTGAGAGGGCGTAACGGGCTTGCTCCTGGGTAAAACCACGCCCCATCAGATATTTGAGCCACTTCATGCGCAGTTTGAAGTCGGCAAAGTCGGTCGCCTTTGCCCGACGCGACAACAACGCAAGCGCCAGTTCGAACCAGTCGAGCTCGGGTTGATCCAGGGCCGCCTCGATCTGGGTGTCATCCAGCCCCTTGCGACGCAGGTCGAAGCGGATCCTGAGCGGACCATGGCCTTTGGCCGCACCGGCCCGCACCGCCATGGCACCGTAACGATCGTCATTGACCCAGCCATAGCCACGGCAATGGTCGAGTACAACGGCGACCACCTCCTCCTCGAATCCCTTCTGACGCAGGCGTCTGGCCAGCTCGGACTCCGCACTTTCGCGGCGGGCAAGACTACGCATGGCAAAAGCGCGGGCGGCGACGACCAGCTCTTCAAAGGTCAATTCGACGGGCTCGCCCGGCTCGTTCACTGATTCATCCACCATAAACAACAAGGCCGGGTATCAACCCGGCCTTTCCTCATTCCTTATTCGAACTCTTGTTCGTTTTCGGCTTCAAACTCGGCGTATTCGGCAGCCGTGGCCTTCTCCTCCACCGGCGCGGCGCCGGAGAGCAGCAGCTCGCGCAGCTTCACTTCCACCTCGGCAGCCAGTGCCTTGTTTTCGGAGAAGAGCTTCATCACGTTGGCTTTGCCCTGGCCGATCTTCTCGCCGTTGTAGCTGTACCAGGCCCCCGCCTTGTCGATCAGCTTGTGCTTGACGCCCAGGTCCACCAGCTCGCCCTCCTTGGAGATGCCGGCACCATAGAAGATCTGGAATTCAGCCTGCTTGAAAGGTGGCGCCACCTTGTTCTTGACGACCTTGACGCGGGTCTCGTTACCGACCACTTCGTCACCTTCCTTGATGGCGCCGGTACGACGGATGTCCAGGCGCACAGAGGCGTAGAACTTCAGAGCGTTACCACCGGTAGTGGTCTCCGGGCTGCCGAACATGACACCGATCTTCATCCGAATCTGGTTGATGAAGATGCACAGGCAGTTGGCGTTCTTGATGTTGGCGGTCAATTTACGCAGCGCCTGGGACATCAGTCGGGCCTGCAGGCCGACGTGGGAGTCACCCATTTCGCCTTCGATTTCCGCTTTCGGGGTCAGGGCCGCCACGGAATCGACGATGATGACGTCGACGGCATTGGAGCGCACCAGCATGTCGCAAATCTCCAGTGCCTGTTCACCGGTATCCGGCTGGGAGATGAGCAGGTCGTCGACGTTGACGCCCAGCTTGGCGGCATAGATAGGATCCAGTGCGTGCTCCGCATCGACGAAGGCACAGGTCTTGCCCTTCTTCTGGGCTTCGGCGATCACCTGCAGGGTCAGCGTAGTTTTACCGGACGATTCCGGACCGTAGATCTCGACGATACGACCGCACGGCAGACCACCGATCCCCAGCGCCACGTCCAGAGAGAGAGAGCCGGTGGAGATGGCTTCGATATCCATGGTCTTGCTGTCGCCCAGACGCATGATGGAGCCTTTGCCAAACTGCTTTTCGATCTGGCCCAGCGCAGCCGCCAGTGCCTTCTGTTTGTTCTGATCCATGCCAATCTCCGCTGGGAATCGTGAGTAAGAAGTGAAGTTGGGCTAAGTATACTGTTTATGCATACAGTATCAAGCCCAATTTATTTGAGCAGTGCCAGGAGTCCGGACAAGGCCTGTCTGACCGCCTGCTGGCGCACCTGATGGCGATCCCCATCGAAACGGGCGAGCAGGGAGTGGTGACGACCGGTACGATCTGCCCAGGCAAACCAGACAGTGCCGACCGGTTTCTCCTCGCTGCCACCACCAGGCCCGGCGATACCGCTGATGGCCACGCAGATACCCGCATCGGAGCGAGCCAGGCAGCCCCGGGTCATCTCCAGCACCACGGGTTCGCTGACGGCACCGTGGCGCAACAGGCTGTCAATGCTGACGCCGAGCATCTGCTGTTTGGCTTCGTTGGTGTAGGTCACGAAACCGCGATCGAACCAGGCCGAGCTGCCGGCAGTATCCGTGATGGCAGTGGCAACCCCGCCACCGGTGCAGGATTCCGCCGTGGCGGCCAGCCAGCCTCTGGCCAGCAATGCCTCGCCCAGTTCCCGGGATAAGCGGGAGATCTCTGCTTCAAGTCCCATCATCGCGTCCTCTTCCGGCCTCTTCCAGGCGAAATATGGCGCTCATTATGCAGTTGCCCCGCTCCTCGGGCAACCGACCCCGGGGCCACTGCGTCAGCAAGTTGTCGCCGCTTAAGCTCCAGTACATGGCTGCTCGTTATCATGTTCCAACACCGCCATGCATGCGGTTTCCATCCCATCAGACCAAGGAGAAAGCCGGATGAAGCATCCGTTCAACGTCGCCATGACAGCCCTCGCAATGTGTATCGCCACCCATGCCTTTGCCACCGAGGGCACCGCCGAGCTGCAGAGCGAGACCACCCTGGCCCAGGAGCTGAACCTCTCCAGCGCCCAGGTGGAGCAGATCAAGGGGCTGCGCGAGCAGGCCACCAGGGAGCTGAGCTCAATCAAGCTCGACGCAATCGGCCAGGACGTCATCGTCAACATGATCAAGTCCGGCAAATGGGATGAAGTGGCGGCGAGGAAGCAGTTGCAGACCATCAGCGACGTACAGGCCGAGGCCCGCTACCATCGCGCCCACTACCTCTTCGAGGTGAGCCGGGTGCTGACGCCCGAGCAGAAAGCCAAGCTGCACGAGATGCTGAGTGGCGGCGAGGCCATGTACTGAGGGCGACACTCTCCCCGTCTCTCCCATCCCCGCATCCGTGCGGGGATGCTATTTCTCCTCCCCCATGCCTCTTTTCGGCCAGGCTCCCCCCAGGCCACTCTGGTCAGCATCATCCGGATGCACAGATCCGCGACGGGATGCCGGCTTTGCCCCCAAGACGGAGATTCCTCCTCACCATCTTGCCTCGAGCATGTAGAATGGCCCCCAGATTCAGACCCATGACGGCAGACGTTTGCCCGCAAGAGCACCTTCTGGAATAGCACATGACAGCACAATACCAAGCGCCAGGCGCCAACTTGAGCGCCCACACCCCCATGATGCAGCAGTATCTGACCCTCAAGGCCGAGAACCCGGAGATCCTGCTGTTTTATCGCATGGGCGACTTCTACGAGCTCTTCTACGACGACGCCCGCAAGGCCTCCCAGCTGCTCGACATCTCCCTGACCAAGCGCGGCCAGTCGGCCGGCAGCCCCATCCCGATGGCCGGGGTGCCCTATCACGCCATCGAGGGGTATCTCGCCAAGCTGGTACAGCTCGGCGAATCGGCCGCCATCTGCGAGCAGGTGGGGGATCCCGCCACCAGCAAGGGACCGGTAGAGCGCAAGGTCATTCGCATCATCACCCCGGGCACCGTCTCCGACGAGGCGCTGCTCAGCGAGCGGCAGGACAACCTGATCGCCGCCGTCTACCACGATGGCCGCCGCTTCGGCTATGGCACCATGGATATCGGATCCGGCCGCTTCTTCATCAACCAGTTCGAGAAGGAAGAGACCCTGCTGGCTGAGCTGCAGCGCACCAATCCGGCCGAGCTGCTCTATCCCGAATCGTTCGCCTTCCTGCACCATATCGAGGGTCGCCGCGGCCTGCGTCGCCGCCCGGAGTGGGAGTTCGAGCTCGGCACCGCCCGCAAGCTCTTGTGCCAGCAGTTCGGCACCCAGGATCTGGTGGGCTTTGGGGTCGAGCAGAGCGAGACCGCCCTGTGCGCTGCCGGTTGCCTGATGCAGTACGTGAAAGACACCCAGCGCACCGCCCTGCCCCACATTCGCAGCGTGCGCCTGGAGCAGCCCGATCATGCGGTCATCATGGATGCCGCCACCCGCCGCAATCTGGAGCTGACCCAGAATCTGGCCGGCGGTCACGACAATACCCTCTCCGCCGTGCTCGATTGCACCGCCACGCCGATGGGCAGCCGGCTGCTCAAGCGCTGGATCCACCAGCCGATCCGCGATCGGGTGATCCTCAAAGGTCGCCAGAGCACCATCAAGGAGCTCATCGAGCAGAACCTCTATGACGAGCTGGGGAGCCTGCTGCGCCAGGTCGGCGATGTGGAGCGGGTGCTGGCGCGCCTCGCCCTGCGCAGTGCCCGCCCGCGCGATCTGACCCGGCTGCGGCAGGCTTTTGCTCAGCTGCCCGAGTTGCAGCGTCTGCTGGCGGAGAGCGAGCACGAGGCGGTGCAGCAGCTGCGCGAGCGGGCAAGTACCTTCCCCGAGCTGTTCGACCTGCTGGAGCGTGCCGTGATGGAGGTGCCGCCGGTGCTCATCCGCGATGGCGGCGTCATCCGTGAAGGGTTCAACACTGATCTGGACGAGCTGCGGGATCTGGCCAATGGCGCCACCGCCAGCCTGGCCCGCATCGAGGAGCGGGAGAAGGCGCTCACCGGCATCAACACCCTCAAGGTGGGCTACAACAAGGTGCACGGCTTCTACATCGAGGTGAGCCGCGCCAACAGCCACCTGGTGCCGGCCCACTACATCCGCCGCCAGACGCTGAAAAACAACGAGCGCTACATCATCGATGAGCTGAAGAAGTACGAGGACAAAGTGCTCACCGCCCAGGCCCAGGCCCTGGCGCTGGAAAAGCGTCTCTACGAAGAGCTGCTCGACGCCCTGCTGCCGCACCTCGGCGATCTGCAGGAGTCTGCTGCCGCACTGGCGGAGCTGGACGTGCTGGCCAACCTGGCCGAGCGGGCAGAGACCCTCGACTACCGCTGCCCGACGCTTATCGATGAGGATCAGATCCTGATCGAAGCGGGCCGCCATCCGGTGGTGGAGCAGGTGATGACCGACCCCTTTATCGCCAACCCCATCCGGCTGGAGCGGGAGCGGCGGATGCTGATCATCACCGGCCCCAACATGGGCGGTAAATCCACTTACATGCGCCAGACAGCGCTGATCGTGCTGCTGGCCCATATCGGCGCATTCGTGCCCGCCGACAGCGCCCGCATCGGCCCCATCGACCGCATCTTCACCCGCATCGGGGCGTCGGATGATCTCGCCTCCGGCCGCTCCACCTTTATGGTGGAGATGACCGAAACCGCCAATATCCTCAACAACGCCACCGCCCGCAGTCTGGTGCTGATGGACGAGATTGGCCGCGGCACCAGCACCTACGACGGCCTCTCCCTGGCCTGGGCCTGCGCCGAGCAGCTGGCAAGCAAGATTGGCGCCTACACCCTGTTCGCCACCCACTACTTCGAGCTGACCCGCCTGCCCGAGCTGATGAGCGGGCTGGCCAACGTCCACCTGGATGCGGTGGAGCACGGCGACACCATCGCCTTCATGCACGCTGTGCAGGAAGGTGCGGCCAGCCGCTCCTACGGCCTGCAGGTAGCGGCGCTGGCCGGGGTGCCGAAATCGGTGATCCACCAGGCCCGCCACAAGCTGCACGAGCTGGAGAGTGCCACTCCGGTGGCCGCCGGCGAAAGCCGTCCGGCTCCGGTCACTCTCGCCCCGCAACCCCATCCTGTGGTGGAGGAGCTGGCAGCAGTACGCCCGGACGAGCTGACCCCGCGACAGGCCCTTGACCTGCTCTATCGACTCAAGCAGATGCTGTAGCTAACGACCGCCGAACAGGCATGAAAAAGGGGAACCGCGAGGTTCCCCTTTCGTTTGACCGAACCTGTCATCAGCCCGGACCGATGCGATCCATCAGGCTCAGATTGACCGACCCCGGATGGCGCTTGAGCTTCTGCCTGTATTCGAACTGGTGCTGGCTCTCCTGTTTGAGCCCCTGCATCAGGGAGTAGCACATGGCCAGCATGATGACCGAGAAGGGCAGCGCGGCGATGATGCTGGCGGCCTGCAGGGCGGCAAGCCCGCCGGAGACCAGCAGAATGGCCGCGACCAGCCCCTGCCCCAGTCCCCAGATGGCACGGTGCAGCACGGGGGGATCCTGGTCGCCGATGGAGAGCAGCGTCGTAATCACGAGCGTGCCCGAGTCGCTGGAGGTGATGAAGTAGGTGCAGATAAGCAGGGTCAGCACCCCCTTGGCAATCCAGCCGAAGGTCTCCCAGTGCAGCAGTTCCACCGTCTTGTAGAGCGCCATGGTGACATCCTGATTGACCGCTTCCACCACGCCGCCGCCACCGAACAGCTCCAGGTTCATGGCAGTCCCGCCGAACACGGTGAGCCAGAACATGCCGAGCAGGGAGGGCACCAGCAGAACACCGAGCACGAATTCACGAATCGTGCGGCCCTTGGAGATGCGGGCGATGAACATGCCGACAAAGGGTGCCCACGCGATCCACCAGCCCCAGTAAAATGCGGTCCAGCTAGACTGCCAGGCCGAGGTACCGTTGGCTTCGGTATTGGTCCAGAAGCTCAGCTTGACGATGTTCTGCAGGTAATCACCGATGTTCTGCACATAGGCGTTGAGGATGTAGGTGGTCGGCCCCAGCACCAGGAAGAGGCCCAGCACGAACACGCTCAACCAGATATTGAGTTCGGAGAGGATCTTCACCCCGCGCCCGACGCCGGAGATGGCCGACAGGGTGGCAATCAGGCTGATGCCACCGATGAGCCAGAGCTGGTTCGCTTGTGACACGCCCATGCCGAACATCTGGTTGAGGCCGGTGTTCATCTGGGAGACGCCCAGCCCAAGGGAGGTCGCCACCCCGAACACGGTACCGAACACCGCCAGCACGTCGGCGGCATGGCCCCAGAAGCCGTAGATGCGATCGCCAAGAATGGGGTAGAGCACGGAGCGGATGGCCAGCGGCAACTTGCGCCGGTAGCTGAAGAAGGCCAGCGACAGGCCGACGATCACATAGATGGCCCAGGGGTGCAGACCCCAGTGGAAGAAGGTGAGGCGCATGGCGATCTGGGCCGCTTCCGGCGTCATACCTTCGGTGATGAAGGGGTTGCCCTGCAGGTGATACATGGGCTCGGCGATACTCCAGAACACCAGGCCTATGCCCATGCCTGCGCTGAACAGCATGGAAAACCAGGCAAAGTAGCCAAACTCCGGTACCTGGTCGTCGTCGCCCAGCCGGATGCTGCCAAAGCGGCTGAACATCAGGTAGACGGCGAAGAACAGGAACAGGGCGACCACCAGGATGTAATACCACTTGAAGCCAGCAATGATGGTGTCCTTGGCCCCGGTAAACCAGGTGCCTGCGGTATCCGGATCAAAGACGCCGAACAGCAGGAAGAGGGTCACGACGGTCAGGGCCGTCATGGCCATGGTGGGATTGAGGCCTTTCAAAAGCCCTTTGGTTGCTCGCATCGGGCCTCCTTAGTCGTTGTTGAAAAAGTCTTCACCCACGTGATCGCCGGCACCGCCGATGGCGCGATAGGCCAGACGACCTGCCACCTGCTCACGGTGATCCACCAGGGTCACCGACGGCTGGCCGTTCACTGCGTGGCGTTTGCCGAGGAAGATAGCCATGGGCACCCCCAGATTGGAGACACCGCTGGTGATCCAGAGGCGGTTGAAGTCATAGGAGCCACCGATGAACTCCAGCTGTGCCAGCCCATTGTCCAGACCCGCCAGATAAAAGTTCATGGCACTCTCGTCGGGGAAGAGGTGAACCAGCACATAGGCATAGCGCAGCTCATTGACCAACTCCTTTAGACTGAAAGAACCTGTGTTGCTGCAAGAGAGCGGCAGCTCACCATCGTAGTGGTGTACCTTGAGGTTGTTGGGGTCCTCGTCATAGGCAGGTTGATAACGCACAAATGCTGCGGTGTCCGGCAGTTCATAGCGAACTCTGACCACACGCAGGTCGGCAACCAGGGACTTGATATCCAGGTCGTCATGCATGATTTCACTCCTCAAATATCGGGTTGGAATGGGGCAATTGTCCGATAACCTAACACAATATTCATTAGAGCTAAAACCATTACATCAAAAACCATATTGACCTTGTTATGGATTAGGCGGAGAATTTCGCGCCTCTCCACAGCCCTGCGATGACCCAGACCCCATGGAAAAACATGATGAAGTGCTGATCGCCCTGCGCCAGATCATCCGTGCCATCGACATGCACTCCAAGCGCTTGATCAAGGAGGCCGGCCTGACCTCGCCTCAACTCCTGCTGCTCAAGGGCATCGACGAGCTTGGCCAGATCTCCATGCGCCAGTTGGCGGATCACACCAACATGAGCCAGGCCACCGCCACCACCATCATGGACCGGCTGGAGAGCCGCCAGCTGGTACAGCGCATTCGCAGCGAAACCGACAAACGCAAGGTGCATGCAACGCTCACTGACGCGGGACGCGCCCTGCTTGCCCAGGCTCCGACCCCCTTGCAGGAGAGTTTCATTCAACGTTTTCAGGCGCTGGAGAACTGGGAGCAAGGGTTGTTGCTCTCATCCCTGCAACGCATCTCCGCCATGATGAATGCCGACGGCATCGATGCCGCCCCCGTGCTGAGTGTCAGCCCCCTGACCGAAGAGCGGGCCTGAAATCCTGAAGTCCGTTTACATGTTTTCAGTTAACTTCTGGCACTCAGAACCCGATGTACCGCATCGGGGATTCTGCATTGCGAGGCCTAATGCGATCATTCTAGGTTATAACTACCCACCACCTTATGCACCATCTTCCTCGTCTACACCAGGTCCTACGGGCTTTGCTACAGCAACTCTCCTTTCAGTATCCCGTTCACCCGCTCTGCCAGCGCATTCTGATAACAGTCATACCCATCAGTCATCGAGTACTGTACTCCGTACCGTTCATACAGCGTCTGATTCAAGCCTGAGCAATACTGCACCCTGCCGTCCGAGTGATGGATAAACTCCCCGCTGCCACGCCGTTGCTTCAGTGCTCTGCGCCATCACAACCAACTCAGCATGCATCCCTTCGTGCACGTGATGCCCCGCTATCTTACGCGAGAAGGCATCCGTCACCAGGCTCAGGTAGAGTGGCCCGCTCTTTGCCGGCAGGTAAGTGATGTCGGCAACCAAGACCTGCCCTGGCGCCACCGCAGTGATTTTCACCGGGCCGGGTTTGAGCAAGTTGGGATGGCGATAGAAACGCTGAAAACTGTGGAGCGTCTTGTGATAGGCCCGTTTGGGCTGCACCAACAGACGGTGCTCGGCCAATATCCTAAACAGTCTGTCCCACCAGACCGTCAGCCCAGCATCGTCTTGGCCCTGCAGCAGATAATGCTACTTGTGGATGCCCACCCGTAGTGAACTTTGCGCACAAAGCTCACTACCTGCTGCCCTTGTGCATGACGCAGGTCGGCGACCCGATTGCGATTGTAGTCAGCCTAACGGTTTATTCCGAGGAACCAGCAAGCACTGAAGATGGTCAGCTTTTCGACATACCGCTGCGAGAGAGCTTACCAGGTCGTTTTTTACGATTGAGGCGCCTTCAAAGAACTGAGCCTCCAGGCTCATCAGCGCCAGCTACTCGAGCTCCTTGATACGCTGTTCAGACATTTGGTTGCCGGGATCAGGCATGATGTGATCCTGCCAGCTCTAATCGATGCTCCCTGGCTCCAACCCTGCAGACCATGCTTATGCAACCATACCAGAATGGTCGAATTGCCCTGAATGCCATATTGGAATTGTGTCTACTGGTAGGTGAGTTCACCTTTTTCAATCTGCTCGACCAGGGACAATTTAAACCTCAGTGAGTAATCGCGCTGTGTGCGTTTCACACCTTGTCCCATCGAGATCTCCATCTATTCGGGGAAGAAGGTATAAGCCATATTCAGGACGGGGACAATGGGAAAAGAAAAAGCCCAGCATTGCTGCTGGGCTTTTTAATTGGCTCCTCCTGCTGGGCTCGAACCAGCGACCTGCGGATTAACAGTCCGTCGCTCTACCGACTGAGCTAAGGAGGAATTATTCGTGGTGCCCAGAGACGGAATCGAACCGCCGACACGGGGATTTTCAATCCCCTGCTCTACCGACTGAGCTATCTGGGCAAATGGTGCCGGCTACCGGAATCGAACTGGTGACCTACTGATTACAAGTCAGTTGCTCTACCTACTGAGCTAAGCCGGCACACTTCAAACCATTGTGCATGAACACGTTTTTATTTCATGGCACCAAAATATGGTGCCCAGAGACGGAATCGAACCGCCGACACGGGGATTTTCAATCCCCTGCTCTACCGACTGAGCTATCTGGGCGTGGGCGCTATTAAACGGATTTTAGGGCAGGTGGTCAACGGGAAATTTCACTTTTCGTCTCGTTCGTCTCTTTTTTGCGCAGCATCATCCATTTTCATCACTTCTGTTGGCGGGACCGCTCCCCGGCGCCCCCAGAGGCGGGACTCCTCCCCCTTGAGCAGGCGGGTAATGTTCTCGTGATGACGGATCAGGATGAGACAGGAGAGCAGAGAGACCGGCAACGTGTATTCCGGTTTGAGCAGATAGGTAAAGAGCGGGGTCAGCAACACGGTCACGATGGACGCCAGTGACGAATAGCCGCTCACCAGCAGCACCAGCAGCCAGGTGGTGATGACGGCGCCGCCCATGGCAAAGCCGATGGGCAGCATGGTACCGAGGGCGGTGGCGACGCCCTTGCCGCCACGGAAGTGGAAGAAGAGGGGGTACATGTGGCCCAGACAGGCGGCCACCCCGATAAAGCCGAGGTAGACGGGCTTGATCTGCAGATACCAGGCGAGGTAGACGGGGGCCATCCCCTTGAGCACGTCGAGAAGCAGTACGATCAGCGCCGCCATCCGGCCGCCGAGGCGCAACACATTGGTCGCCCCCGGGTTGTGGGAACCATGGTCACGGGGATCCGGCAGACCCGTGATGCGGGAAACCAGCACGGCACTGGACAGCGAGCCGCCCAGATAGGCCAGAATAATCATCAAAATCGTCAGGGCCGTCATCTTGGTCGTTTTTACCACGATATGAATGGGGTATGATGCGGGCCACATTCCCAGGCCCGGGCTTGCCCGAAAGCGTGTCGCCCAAACCGGCCGCCAGCGGCAATCTGCTTGCCGGGCCTGCATCCCTGCGCTGTTTTCACAGCCCATCAAGAGTAAAGAAGAAGTACTGTCATGGACAAGGTGTTTATTCGCGGACTCGAGGTTTTGACCACCATAGGGGTATATGAGTGGGAGAAGGGCATTCGCCAGAAGCTCTGTTTCGACCTCGAGATGGGGTTTGACAATCGCCCAGCCGCCGCAACCGACGATATCAATCTGGCGCTGGATTACGCCACCCTCTCTCGCAAGATCTGTGATCACGCCCAGGGCAAGATAGTGGAGCTGGTCGAGACCATGGCCGAGCAGGTCGCCGCCCTGGTGCTGGAAGACGAGCGGGTACAGTGGGTCAAGGTGACCCTGACCAAACCGGGTGCCGTGCCCAATGCGGCAGGCGTCGGGGTCGAGATCCTGCGCCATCGCACGCCGGCTGCGAGCGCCAACTGATGACCCGCATCTATATCAGTCTGGGATCCAACATCGATCGGGAACGCCATATCCGCGCCGGCCTCGATGCCCTGCACGCCGAATTCGGCGAGTTGCAGGTCTCCCGGGTATTCGAGAGCGAGGCAGTGGGCTTCAACGGCCGCCCCTTCTACAACCTGGTGGTGGGTGCCGATACCGAGCTGCCCCTGTCGACCCTGTGCCAGCGGCTGCGCGCCATGGAGTTCGCTCACGGCCGCGAGCCGGATGCCAAGAAGTTCGCCCCCCGCACCCTGGATCTCGATCTGCTGCTCTACGGCGAGCTGGTCTGCGAGACGCCGCTGGTGCTGCCGCGCGGCGAGATCCTCACCAACGCCTTCGTGCTCTGGCCGCTGGCGGAGCTGGCTCCCACATTCCGCCACCCCATCGATGGTCGCACCATCGGTGAGCTGTGGGCAGGTTACGACAAAGCCTCCCAGCGCCTTGACCCCATTCCCTTCCACTGGAAAGCGGGCGAATTGCAGCATCACTGAACAACAAGGGCACCCTCGGGTGCCCTTGTTGATGACTCCGCTGATGACGGATAAGAAACGGTGATTGGGCCTGCGCCGGTGCAAGTGGCAGGATGACCGCCATCACAGGAGAACCCCATGCCACTCGATGCCATTCACGACTTCAACCGTCAGTTGCTCACCGACCTGCCCCACCAGCGCTTCGAGCACGAACCCATCCTCGATTACGCCACCGACGAGCGGGTCAAGGCTCGCCTCGGCTGGCAGGCCGAGTTCAGCAAGACCCTTTTCCTCAAATTCAAGGATGGTCGCTTCGCCCTGCTGCTGACCCACAGGGACGGCCGGCTCGACAGCAAGGCGGTCAAGGCGGCGCTCGGTGCCAAACCCTCCATCTGCACCGCCGACGAGATGCAGACCGAGATTGGCTGCCTGCCGGGAGCCGTCTGCCCCTTCCTGCCACGCGCCGACATCCCCCTGCTGGTGGATCCCGTGCTCATGAATCACCATGCCTTTACCTGGACGCCGGGCCACCCCGAGCAGACTTTCCTGCTGGAGACCACCCACCTGGCCGGACTGCTGGCCCGATTGCCCTGCGACGTGAGCTACCTGCCCGCCCCCTGAGCCTGGGACTCAGCGCTTTTCCCGCGCCAGCTGGGCGAAGATCAGCGCCGCCAGCATGGACATCAGGCCGATGCACAGATAGGTAAGGTGGAACCCCTCCAGCCAGCGGCCACTCTCCTCGGGCTGGCCGATGGAGAAGAGTCCCAGCAGGCTGGCGGCGATGGCCACCCCCAGGCTCATGGAGAGCTGCATCACCACCGACAGCAGACCGTTGCCGCTGCTGGCGTGCTCGCTGCTGAGATCCTGCAGGGTCAGGGTGTTCATGGCGGAAAATTGCAGGGAGTTGATGGCGCCAAAGACCGCCAGCCACACCAGCAGTACGCCGTGGGGCACCTGGTTGTCGATGAAATAGAAGCTCGCGATCATGGCCCCGAGCGCCAGGGTGTTGCCGATCAGGATGCGGCGATAACCGATGCGCGGAATGAGCTTGTTCACCAGCGTCTTGGTCAGCATGGCGCCGATCACCGTGGGGATCATGGTCATCCCCGCCTTGCTCGGGGAGAAGCCGAGCCCCAGTTGCAGGAAGAGCGGGGTGAGAAACGGCATGGCGCCGCTGCCGAGGCGGGCAAACAGATTGCCCCAGATACCGATGGCGAAGGTGGACGTCTTGAACAGCGCCAGACTGAACAGGGGCTGCTCCGCCGTGGCGGCATAGAGCCAGTAGCTCGCCATGGCGGCCAGACCGAACAATACCGCAAACAGGGCCCAGCCGGTTGAGATGCTGTGCTCCCCCAGGCCTTGCAGACCGACGGATACCAGCACCATGCCGACACTGAACAGCACAAACCCCTGCCAGTCAAACCTGGCGGTGTGCTGGCGAAGGTCGGGCATGAAGTGCCAGCTCGCCACGAAGCCGAGCAAGCCCACCGGCAGGTTGATGAGGAAGACCCAGTGCCAGCTCGCCACCTCCACCAGCCAGCCCCCCAGGGCCGGGCCGATGAGGGGGCCGAGCAGACCGGGGATGGTGACGAACGACATCACCCTCAGCAGCTCATGCTTGCTGTAGACCCGCAGCACCGCCAGACGCCCGATGGGCATCAGCAAGGCCCCCCCGACCCCTTGCAACACCCGGGCGATCACCAGCATGGGCAGGGTGTTGGCGATGGCACAGGCCAGGGAACCCAGGGTAAACAGCAGGATGGCGACCAGATAGACCCGGCGGGTGCCGAATCTGTCCGCCAACCAGCCGGAGGCGGGAATGAGCAGGGCCACCGTCAGCATGTAGGCGATGATGACGGACTGCATCTGCAGCGGACTCTCGCCCAGGGCCTCGGCCATGCTGGGCAGGGCAGTGTTGAGGATGGTGCCATCCAGGGTCTGCATGAAAAAACCGACCGCCGTCAGCCAGGGCAGCCATTTGCGCTGGGCGGGCGTCACCATCGGGGAGCTGTCAGGCATGGTTCTGTCTCTCCTCATCACATAAGAAAAGACCCGCACGAGCGCGGGTCATATCAGCATATCAGGCATCCGGCTGGCCGAGCATGGCCTTGAGGTGCTCTTCCAGGCTGGGTTCGGGAGCCTTGAGGGTCGAGAGGAACAACTGCTCTATGCCTACCCTGTCCTGGCTCTTCACGATGAACACCAGCCGGGACTGGGCCTTGCCTTCGGGCCACTCCCCCAGCGCCTGCAACGGATAGAGCTGGCCGTGCACGCCGTGGATCACCACGGGCTGGCTCTCCCCCTCCAGTTGCAATATCCCCTTGAGACGCAGCAGGGCATCGCCGTATTGCGCCTGCACCGCATCGATGGCGGCCAGCAGGCGGGAAGGCTTGAGCGGCTCGCCGATGCGCAGGGAGAAACTTTCGATATTGCCGTGCTCGAAGCGGGTGGGCGCGGCCGTCCCCACCTTGGCGGCAAACGGCGTCATCTTCGGCTGCATGGGCGAAGCCAGCCCCTGTTTCGGGGATTCGGTACGCAGCCAGGCCAGCAACTGGCGCACGTCGCGCCCCGCCGCCTCGTTGTAGGCGCCGAGCTTCTCCAGCACCGCGGGCGAGAGCACCCCATTGCTGACCCGCTGGATGGGGGCTGCCGGATTGAGGGCCGCCAGTTGGGCTTCCACCCTCGCAAGGGTCTCTTCATCCACCAGATCGCCCTTGCTCACCACCAGCAGATCCGCCAGCGCCACCTGTTTGACCGCCTCATATTGAGCGGCCAGCTGCTGCTCGATATGACCGGCATCCACCACGGTGACGGTGCCGTCGAAGCGGTAGCGCTGGGCGATAAAGCCCTCTTCCCTCAACGTGAACAGCACGGGGGCCGGATCGGCCAGACCAGTGGTTTCGATGATCAGCCGTTTGAAGGGTTTGATTTTGCGCTGGATGGCCTTCATGAAAAGCCCCTGCAGCGCCTCCACCAGGGAGCCCTGCACCGAGCAGCAGATGCAGCCGGAATCGAGCAGCACCACCTGCTCGTCCACCTGCTGTACCAGATGGTGATCCAGCCCCACGGAGCCGAACTCGTTGATGAGCACGGCGCACTCCCCGAGCTCGGGCTGCTTGACCCAGTGGTTGAGCAAGGTGGTCTTGCCGCTGCCGAGAAAACCGGTCAGCAGGGTCACGGGGATGCGGGTGTCTTGCATGTCTGTCATCGGGTTGCCCCCCCTCTGATCGGCAGGAGGATGAGTAAGCGAGTGTCTTGCATATCGGTCATGTCAGATCCTTACCGGTTGGCGAACAGGTCGCCGAGCCAGCGGTTTTCGAAACGGCCATGGGGGTCAAGCTCCCGCTTCAGGGCCAGGAAGTCGTGCCAGCGCGGCAACAGGGCCGGGAAGTCGTAGAGGTCCATCGCCAGGTGCTTGCCGAAATGGGGAATACCGCCGAGGGGCACCAGCAGTTGCTGCAACTCGCGCATCTGCTCCATGGAGCCCCCGACGAAGGTCCCGTCTGCCGCCAGATAGACCAGAAAACCTATCCAGCACACCGACTTGTCATGGGCGGCACTGAGCCAGGCCACGGAGGGACCGGTGCAGCGCAGGATGAAGGGGTAGTGCAGCACGCCGGGGTTCGCCTCCTGCCATGCCTGCAGGATTGCAAGGGCCTCCCCCATGCGTTCGAGGGGCACGGCCACCTCGCAGTTGATCTGGGGCGCCGGGATCCCCTTGCAGAGGATCTGGTAGACGTTGCCCACCAGATCCGAGGCGTCCTTGAAGCGGCGTACCGTCTCGAAGTGCTCGCCTGCCCTGGCCTCGTCCTTGGTGTCTCTGGCCATCTTCTGCAGGGTCGCGTCTATGGTGGTATTGAGGGCGGCGTTCATGGCGCTGTCGGCGTCCCCCTCCAGCAGCAGCGGCTCGCTGCCCCCGGCCCGGTAGCGGGCCACCTCGTCATCGGAGGCGGGATCCACCAGCCAGATGTGGCTCTCGCCGGTCCAGGCGAACCACCAGCTCTTCACGAAGGCGTGCTCCCGGTTGAGGCGCTCGTTGTGTTCCAGCAGGAAGGGGTAGTCGGTGGTGAACTTGGTGCAGCGCATGATGCGGTTGGGCACGGTGTTGAGGGTCACATCCAGCAGGATGCCGAGCATCCCCATGCCCATCACGAAGGCGCCGAAGCGCGGATCGGTGCGATCCACACGGATGATGTCGCCGCTCGCCAGCATCACGGTCAGGGCAGCCACCGCATCGCACAGGGCGGACTGGTGCAGTCCCTGCCCATGGGTACCGGTGCTGAGCGCACCGCCCAGGGTCTGGATGCCGATGACGCCGGGGGACGCCGGCAGCATGCGATCCATGGCGATGAGGTCGGCATAGACGGTATCAAGCGGCGTCCCCGCCAGGTAGGTCACCGTATCGGCAGTCTTGTCCAGCTGGCCGCGCAGGTGGTGCAGGTCCACCAGCAGCGCCTGGCTGCCTTCGGCGTAAACGCTGTGGATGGGTTCGAAAGAGAGGCCGGAGCCGATGAGCCGCAGCTTGCGCTCGGGGTATTCCCGCAGCAGTTGCTGCAGCTCGTCACGGGTCGTCGGGCGCCACACCTGATCAAGGGCGCCGAGGGGGTTGGTTCTGGACCAGTTGAACAGCACCTCCCGATTGCCAATCGCCTTGATGCTGTGAAATGCCTGGAACCTGACCGTCATACCGCGCCTCATCTGACTTCAAAATGAGCGCCAATTCTACCGAAAAGTGGCTGCCAAGGCATGAAAAACAAGACCCTACAGTCGGGGGTGGATAGGAGGAGCCCCCCTCCCCGCCTCAGCGCGTCTGCTGGGTCAATGCCAGCAACATGCCGAATCCCACCAGCAGGCCCCCGAACACCCGATCGATCCAGTGGCGTACCGCCAGCAGTCGGTCCCGCACCGCAGGGGTGGAGAAGAAGAGCGCCACCGCACCAAACCAGAGGGCGTGCGCCAGCGCGATGAAGGCGCCATAGCCGATCTGGACCGCCAGCGGCGTCTGCGGCTGCACCACCTGCATGAAGAGGCTGACGATGAAGATGGTGGTCTTGGGATTGAGCACATTGGTCAGAAATCCGGTGCGCAGCGCACCCAGGCTGGAGAGGGCAGGCTGGCAGATGCTCTCTTCATCGGCAGCCGGTTTGGCCCGCAGCATCTTGATGCCGAGGAAGATGAGATAGGCGGCCCCTGCCAGCTTGATGAGGTTGAACAGCCAGAGGGATTGCTGGATCAGCAGGCCCACCCCCAGCAGGGTGTAGGCCACGTGCACGCAGACCCCGGCCGCGATGCCGATCGCCGTCAGCACGCCGGTGCGGCGCGAGAGCAGCAGGCTGTTACGCGACACCATGGCAAAGTCGGGCCCGGGGCTGATGACGGCAAAGAGAGTAATGGCGACAACGGCTAACAGTTCGGTCATGAAAATAGTCCTGATTAGAGGGGATATCGGCTATTTTATTTGCCAACAACACCAATAACGAACGATGATTTCTGACATGAATGGTGAAAAAAACTCACAAAAAGACCTCTCGCTTCCCTCCCTCACCGCCCTGCGCTGTTTCGAGGTGGCTGCCCGCACCGAGCATTTCGGCCGCGCCGCCGACGAACTGCACCTCACCCATGGCGCCATCAGCCGGGCGGTACGACTGCTCGAGGAGGATCTGGGGGTCATGCTGTTCGAGCGGCGCCAGCGCCGGGTCTTTCTGACCGACGCGGGTGAACGGTTCTATCAGGCGGTCAGAGAGGGGCTGGGCAGCATCCGCCAGACAGCGCAGGCCCTGCGCCAGCAGAGCCGCCCTCAATCACTGGTGCTCTCCTGCGAACCCACCCTCCTGATGCGCTGGCTGATCCCGCGCTGGCCCGCCTTCCAGGCCCTGCACCCGGAGCTGGACGTACACCTGATGGCGGGCGGCGGCGCCCTCAGCTTTGGCAGCGGCATCGATCTCGCCATCCGGCGCAACGACTTTCACTGGCCTGCCGAGCTCTACAACCAGTTGCTGTTCGAGGAGCGGACCGGCCCTGTTTGCCCGCCGGGCAAGGTGGCGCACTTTTTTGAATCCAGGGGGGATGTGCAGGCCCTCAGGCCAACGGCCCCCCGTCTGCACACCAAGACCCGTCCGGGCGCCTGGTTGGAGTGGCAGCAGCACGCAGGCATGTCCGCCGACGAGGAGGTGCCGGGTCAGACCTTCGAGCACTTCTATTTCAGCCTGCAGGCGGCAGTCGCCGGGCTGGGAGTCGCCATCGGCCCCTACCGCCAGGTGTGCGACGATATCGAGGCCGGCCTGCTGGTGGCACCGCTCGGCTTCGTCCCCGACGGCACCGGCTATCACCTGCTCGCCCCCGCCCCTCCCGAACCCGGCAGCCCCCACGACATCCTGGTGAACTGGCTGCACAGCCTGGTGGGCGCGGCCTAGCCCTGGGCGGTGCGCCCGGCGGCGACCTGTATCTCTCCCGCCGTCAGCTCCCGGCAGAACTGGCGTATCGGCATGGGGCGGGCAAACAGGTATCCCTGCAGATACTGGACCCCCTTGCCTCTCAGATAGGCGGCCTGCTGCTCCGTCTCTACCCCTTCGGCCACCAGGGACAACCCCAGCCGTCCCCCAAGGTCGATGACGTTGTCCACGATGTGCTCGGAGAGGGACTCCGTCCCGATACGGCCGATAAAGGAGCGGTCGATCTTGAGATAGTCCACGTGGAATTGCTGCAGATAGATGAGGCTGGAGTGGCCGGTGCCAAAGTCATCGATGGCGAGCTGCACCCCCATCTCGTCGAGCTGGCGAAACAGGGAGAGGGTCTGCGGGCTGGTCACCAGCAGCTCCCGCTCCGTGAGCTCCAGCACCAGCACCACCCGTCCCGGAACGAAATGGCCGAGGAAGTCGCGGCACTCCGCCACCAGGGAGAGGTCCCGGCAGTGGATGGCACTGATGTTGAAGCTGATGTGAAATGCCTCGGGCAACTGCTCCTGTACCGGGTGGAGTGTCTTGGCCACCGTCTTCATCAGGTTGACCGTCATGGGCACGATCAGGCCAGACTCTTCCGCCTGGGGGATGAAGAGATCGGGGCGGATCAGCCCCTCGGTGGCATGTTGCCAGCGCATCAGTACCTCGGCTCCCACCATCTTGCCGCCCTTGCTGGCGATCAGCGGTTGCAGATAGGGGACAAACTCCCTGGCTCGCAGCCCGCGTCTCAGCTCGTCCGTCAGGGCCCCCGGCCGCCCAAGCAGCCACCACACCAGCAGTGAGAGCACCAGCGAACTGGCTCCCAGCCAGATCAGCTGCAGATGGCGAGCCTCCCACAGGGCACGCCAGTAGATCGGCATGGCATAACCGGCGTGGATGGTGAAGGGGTAACGCTGGGAGGCGAGTATCAGGGCAAACTTGCTGTGCAGTTTCGGCGGATCGCTTTGGAAGTGGCCGGACTCATCGAGCCAGGCGGACCCCACCTGCAAGAACAGCTCGCTGGGATCGCTGCTCAGGGTGAGCATGAAACTGAGCTGGCTGCTGTCAATGGCGCTCAGTGCCGCATCACGCCCCCGCTCCTGACGCACCACCAGCAAGGGGTGATTCTTGCGCACCAGGTTACCGCTCATCAGCAGCAACTTGCGATCCGTGTAGCGGGAGCCGTCATCCACTTCCCTGGCAGGCCCGAACAGCGAGGTGCAGTTGATGATCCCCTGTCGCACCAGATTGATGGAGCGCAGGAACGGCTCCAGCGCCACCCGCTTGCGCAGCAGCAACAGGTTGTCGCTGCAGGAGCGACCGGCCAGCGGCAATACCTCGAGGTTGGCCCGCTCGGCCTGATCCAGCATGCGCTCCAGCAAGGTTCTGGCCTTGCTGGCTGACGCACTGGCATCGTTTTTCAGCTCCTGCTCGTAGCTGTCATGCACCATCCACCCTCCCACCACCAGGGGCAGGGCCAACACCAGCAGGGCACAACCAAGGCGCCACTTCATGCGGGCCAGATCAATCCGGAACAGAAACATAGCAACCACGCCGCAATGCGCGGGCCCGCTTCGCAGGTACCGCGGTATAAAAATGCCCACCAGGAAGCGGTGGGGCCATCATGGCCAGACAACGAAAGCGCAACGCGCGTACCAGGCAAATCGACGACGCCGTTGCTGGGCATGGCGGGTCATTATCGCGCAGCCCCCTGAAATGGAAAATGCCGCGTCGAGACGCGGCATTGTTATTTTCAGTGGTCAGACCGGCGAGTCTCAGACCGCTTGCTGCAGGATCACCGCATCGGCCTTCTTGGTGTAGGAGGCGATCTCGTTGAAGTTCAGGTAGCGGTAGGTGTCGGCCGCAGTGGCGTCCAGGGTCTTGGCGTACTGCAGATACTCTTCCACGGTCGGGATCTTGCCGATGATGGCGGCAACCGCGGCCAGCTCCGCAGAAGCCAGATAGACGTTGGCACCCTTGCCCAGACGGTTCGGGAAGTTGCGGGTGGAGGTGGAGACCACGGAGGCCCCTTCCGCCACGCGCGCCTGGTTGCCCATACAGAGGGAACAGCCGGGTATTTCGATGCGAGCACCGACGCGACCAAAGATGCCGTAGTAGCCCTCTTCGGTCAGCTGATCCTTGTCCATCTTGGTGGGGGGGGCGATCCACATGCGGGTCGGCAGCTCGCCCTGATACTTCTCGAGCAGTTTGCCAGCGGCGCGGAAGTGGCCGATGTTGGTCATGCAGGAACCGATGAACACCTCGTCAATCTTGTCACCTGCCACGTCGCTCAGCAGACGGGCGTCGTCCGGATCGTTCGGCGCACACAGGATCGGCTCCTTGATGGTGGCCAGATCGATCTCGATGATTTCGGCGTACTCGGCATCCTTGTCCGCTTCCATCAGTACCGGGTTGGCCAGCCACTCTTCCATCCCCTTGATGCGGCGGGTGATGGTGCGCACGTCGCCGTAGCCTTCAGAGAGCATCCACTTCAGCATCACGATGTTGGACTTCAGATACTCGATGATCGGCTCTTTATCCAGCTTGATGGTGCAACCGGCGGCGGAACGCTCGGCGCTGGCGTCCGCCAGCTCGAATGCCTGCTCCACCTTCAGGGTTGGCAGACCTTCGATCTCGAGGATACGGCCGGAGAAGATGTTCTTCTTGCCCGCTTTCTCGACGGTCAGCAGCCCTTTCTGGATGGCGGCATAGGGGATGGCATGGACCAGGTCACGCAGGGTGATACCCGGTTGCAGCTCGCCCTTGAAGCGCACCAGCACGGATTCCGGCATGTCCAGCGGCATCACGCCGGTGGCGGCGGCGAAGGCCACCAGACCGGAGCCCGCCGGGAAGGAAATCCCGATGGGGAAACGGGTGTGGGAGTCACCACCGGTACCCACGGTATCCGGCAGCAGCATGCGGTTCAGCCAGGAGTGGATGACGCCGTCACCCGGACGCAAGCTCACACCGCCGCGGTTCATGATGAAGTCCGGCAGGGTGTGGTGAGTCTGTACGTCGATGGGCTTGGGGTAGGCCGCGGTGTGGCAGAAGGACTGCATGGTCAGATCGGCGGAGAAACCGAGGCAGGCGAGATCTTTGAGCTCGTCGCGGGTCATGGGGCCCGTGGTGTCCTGGGAGCCGACCGTGGTCATCTTGGGTTCGCAGTAGGTGCCCGGGCGAATGCCCTTCACGCCGCACGCCTTGCCCACCATCTTCTGAGCCAGGGTGAAGCCCTTGCCGGTGTCGGCAACAGGCTGCGGACGACGGAACACGGTGGAGAACGGCAGACCCAGCGCTTCGCGGGCCTTGTCGGTCAGGCCGCGGCCGATGATCAGCGGAATGCGGCCACCGGCGCGCACTTCATCGATCAGCACCTCGGTCTTCAGTTCGAACCGGGCCAGCACCTCGTCGGTGCCGTGGCGGGTGATCTTGCCCTCATAGGGGAAGATGTCGATGACATCGCCCATTTCCAGCTTGGAGACGTCCACTTCGATGGGCAGGGCGCCGGCATCTTCCATGGTGTTGAAGAAGATGGGGGCAATCTTGCCACCGAGGCAGACGCCGCCGGCACGCTTGTTCGGCACGAACGGAATGTCGTCGCCCATGAACCAGAGCACGGAGTTGGTGGCGGATTTACGGGAAGAGCCGGTACCGACCACGTCACCCACGTAAGCCAGCGGGAAGCCCTGCTCTTTCAGGGAATCAATGGTCTTGATGGGGCCGATGACGCCATCCTTGTCCGGGGTGATGCCGGGACGGGCGTTCTTCAGCATCGCCAGGGCGTGCAGCGGAATGTCCGGGCGGGACCAGGCGTCCGGCGCCGGCGACAGATCGTCGGTGTTGGTTTCGCCGGTCACCTTGAACACGGTGACGGTGATCTTCTCGGCCAGGGCCGGGCGGTTCAGGAACCACTCGGCGTCAGCCCAGGATTGCAGCACCTGCTTGGCGTGGGCATTGCCCGCCTTGGCCTTCTCTTCCACGTCGTGGAAGGAGTCGAACATCAGCAGGGTGTGAGAGAGGCCCTTGGCGGCAAGAGGAGCCAGGGTCGCATCGTCCAGCAGGTCGATCAGCGGCTGAATGTTGTAACCACCCTGCATGGTACCGAGCAGCTCGACGGCTTCGGCGGCAGTCAGGATGGGGGAATGGGCCTCGCCCTTGGCGACGGCGGTGAGGAAGCCGGCTTTCACATAGGCCGCTTCATCAACACCCGGGGGAATGCGGGAGGACAACAGTTCTTTCAGAAAGTCCTGTTCGCCGGCGGGCGGATTCTTGATCAGCTCAACCAGGGCGGCGACCTGCTCTGCGTCCAGAGGTTTGGCGACCACGCCTTCGGCGGCACGTTCTGCGACGTGTTTACGGTATGTTTCAAGCACGACTAATTCCTCTTTGGTCTTTTTTTTGGGGTTCGCCCAAGCTCGCGGCGATCGTCCTTGCGGGACACCCGTAGGGTGCCCCCCACTATATAAGTTTTAACGACTAATTAAAATCCAAACCCTGTGCAGTTATTCATCAAACCAGCATAACCATATAAACCCATTAGGTTTTTTTAGAGTGACAAACCGCCCACCCAAGGTGAGTTAACAAAAAGGCAGCATTTCGCCCTTATTGGAACGTAGTGCCCAATTGCAGATAGAACATGTCGTGTCCCCCCTCCGCCACGCCATAGCCGAGGAAGATGGGACCGAGGAAACTCTCCACCCCCATATAGAGGGAACCCGAGGTATAGGAGGATTCGATGCTGATGTCCTCTCCCTTGTCCCAGACCCCCCCTTGCTCGAGGGAGCCCCCGAGGAACAGGGGCGCCTTGAAGGCACCGAAGTCATTGTCCGCCACCCGGTAGATGTAGCGCAGCCCGCCGAACAGGCTGTAGCGACCGCTCAACTGGTAATGCTGGAAGCCGGACATGCGGAACAGCCCGCCCAGATCCTGCACGAACAGCGGTACCGTCTCCTGGGAACTTGAGCCGCCCCCTTCCAGCATCAGGTTGAGGCTGTGCCTGTCCCAGGACCAGGGCTTGATCATCACCAGCCGGTAATTCACCCCCTCGGCCTGCTCGGAGGGCGCGTCCGCGGGATCGAGATCGACGTAGGAGTAGCCCCCCTTGATGTCCCAGTAGACCCCCTGATAGGGGAAGTAGCGGCTGTCGAGGGTGTCGTGCTCGAAGCGGATGTAGGGGCCCCAGGCGGAGGCATCGGCATCCGCGTTGGTGAGGTTCTGGATCTCCACGCTGCCGATCTTGCCCTCCAGTCCAAGGGAGAAGCGACTCCAGGGCTGGCGATTCCAGCCGACGGCAAGATCCACGCTGGTGAAGCTGTACTCGGAGTCCAGATAGCTGACCCCGGACGAGGACCTGCTCTCTTCCGGGAAGAAGACGCGTCGCTGGGTCTTGTCGTAGGCCAGGCTCGTCTCTCCGAAGTAGGTCTGGGAGGGCTCCAGCGGGGTGTAGAAGTCGGTCTTGAGGTGCTTGGCGGTCCCGAGGGACGCCTCGGTCAGCCACTCGCCTCCCCAGTCGTTGACGTTGGTCAGGGTGTAGGACATGCCGACGTTGTAGTTGGAGCTGCTCTCGAAGTCATCAGAGAAACCGAGCTGGAAGTTGAGATAACCCGGCCCCCAGTTCTTCTCGCTGGCGTCCACCACCAGCACGTTCTCCCCGTCCCGCTCCTCCACCTCGTAGGTGATGCGATCGAACGACTCCAGGGCGTAGAGGCGACGGATCCCCGCCTCCAGGCTCTCGTAGGTCTGCACCTTGTCCGGACGCACGTTCAGCATGGCCCGCACCGTGTCGTCGGAGAGGCGCGACTTGTTGATGATCTCCACCTTGTCGATGTAGTAGGCGGGCTGGCCGCTGCGCTCGGCGCGCCGGCTCAGCTTGCCGTTGCGATAGTCGGCGTAGGCGGCGGGCGAGAGAGAGAGCGCATCGAGCCGGGCCGCTGCACTGTTGGCGACCGCCTCCCCGATCTTGATCCCCTCCGGCATCAGGGCGAAGTCGGCGATCCCCATGTTGCCGAACTCGGGGGTCAGCAGGATGTCCCTGGGGCCCAGCAGCGCCTTCTGCTTTTCGGTCCCCACCTGGGTCATGTAGGTGGTGAGCTGATCGATCATGGCCAATCCCGACTTGAGGGACTCCCGGGTACGCAGCTTGGCGCTGATGTCCACCGCGATCACCACGTCGGCCCCCATGGCCTTGGCCACGTCCACCGGCATGTTGTTGACCGTGCCACCATCGGCCAGGATGCGGCCGTCCCACTCCACCGGCTTGAGGGCACCGGGAATGGACATGGAGGCCTGCATTGCCTTGGCGAGGCTGCCGTGATCCAGCACGAAGGGGGTCACCGTCTCCATGTCGGTCGCCACCGCGCGATAGGGGATAGGCAGGTTGTCGAAGCTCTTTTGCGCCGGCAGGTTGGAGGTGGCGTGGCGCAGCAGGCTGGCCATGGACTGTCCCTGGAAGAAGCCGTCCGGCAGCTGGGTCTGGTCACCGTTGACCCCGATGTCGGTGCGCAGCTGGTACTTCTCGGTCTGCTGCTTCTTGCGCAGGGAGAGCTCGTCGCGCCCCACCTTGTCCTGATAGCCCTTGTTCCAGTCGATGGCCAGCGTCGTGCGCTCCACCTCCTCGGCGCTGAGCCCCATGGCATACATGCCCGCCACATAGGAGCCCATGCTGGTCCCGACGATGATGTCCACCGGGATGTGCTTTGCCTCCAGCACCTTGAGCACCCCGATATGGGCCGACCCCTTGGCACCGCCGCCGCTCAGTACCAGGGCGATCCTCGGACGATCCATCTTGGTTGCCCCCGGGTTTCTGGCCGAAGGCGCGGGATCATTGGCTCCGGCCGCCGCCATGAACGGCAGGGTCGCCAGCAGGAGCACGAGCAGGTGGGTCCATCCCCGATGAAAGATGCGCATATGAGAGTCCATAAATCCGGTGCGAGTCGAGCGGGCAGGCCGCCAGTCAGGTGCAGCCTACTATAAGTGCAAGCACTTTAACCGCAAGCCGGGGTGCTGGCGAGGGGTCGCCCCGCTTGCGACGATGTCTCGGCAAAATCGGGCGCCAATCCAGCCCAATCCGGGTGTGAGCGCAAACGTTAATCGACAATAAAGGCCCCCGCCGCCTCAAGAGCGCACCAAATCAGCCGCTATTATGAGTTCAACCCTGGTTCACACTTCCGAGTCACCCTTATGTTCGCAAGCCTGACACTGAAACAGAAAATTCTGGCCACCGTCATCCTCGCCGTGGCCCTCTCCTGCCTGCTGGTGGGCTATTTCAGCCAGCGTTCTGCCCAGCAGCTGATCGAGAACCGCATGTTCGAGCAGGAGCTGCCCAACCTGACCCAGCGCATCGGCAAGGAGATCGAGAAGGATCTCACCTCGGTCGCCAATGCCGCCAGACAGCTTGCCAACGACCGCTTCGTGCTGGACTGGGTCGAGCGCGGCATGCCCAAGGAGCAGGAGTCCATCCTCATCAACCAGCTCAAGGACATGACGAGCCAGTATGGTCTGGTCACCGCCTCCTTCGCCGATCGTCAGAGTGCCGCCTACTACAACCAGGACGGTTTTCTGCGCATCCTGAACCACGAGCAGGACAACTGGTTCTATGACTACACCAAGAGCCGCCAGGATCTGATGCTCAGCATCTTTCGGGAGAGCAACGGCGAGGTGAAACTGTTCGTCAACTTCCAGCAACTCGACGGACGCGGCCTCGCCGGCCTCGCCAAATCCCTCGACAGCATGGTCAGCATGCTCGCCAACTTCCGTATCGGCGACAGCGGCTTCGTCTTCATGACAGACGGCAGCGGCAAGGTGAAGCTGCACCCCGACGCCGCCCGCATCGATCGGGACAACCTGACCCAGCTGGCCAGCGGCAGCAGCACCAACCTGCTCAACAAGCAGCCCTTTGCCGCCACCCATGCCGAGGTCGACGGCCAGCCCGTGATCCTGGCCAGCAGCTACATCCCCCTGCTCGACTGGTATCTGGTGGCCCAGGTGCCGGAGGCCGAAATTTATGCCGAACTGGACAGAGCGCGCCTGCACATGGTGCTGGTCAGCCTGGCCATCGCCGTCGGCATGGGGCTGCTCGGCGTTCTCCTGGCGGGCTCCGTGAGCCGCCCCCTCAACGAACTGGCCCGCCTGTTCCGCGAACTCGGCAGCGGTGATGGCGACCTCACCCATCGCCTCAAGGTCGATGGCCGTGACGAACTGGCCCAGGTGGCGACCGGCTTCAACAACTTTGTCGCCAAGATCCACGGCTCCATCGAACAGGTGGCGAGCAACTCCCGCCAGCTCGCCGCCACCGCCAACGAGGTGGCAGCCAAAGCCCAGCTCACCCAGCACAACTGCACCGCCCAGCGGGATCGCACCGTCCAGGTCGCCACCGCCATCCACGAGATGGGAGCCACCGTCAGCGAGATCGCCGGCAATGCGTCTCTCGCCGCCGACGTCGCCAAGCAGGCCAACGAGCAGGCCGATGCGGGGGCCCAGGTCGTCGCCCAGGCCCGTCACGGCATCGTCGGCCTCTCCGGTGAAATCGAACAGGTCGCCGGGGTCATCGAGTCCCTGGCGAGCCAGACCGACTCCATCGGCAGCATCCTCGACACCATCCGCAGCATCTCGGAGCAGACCAACCTGCTGGCCCTCAACGCCGCCATCGAGGCCGCCCGCGCCGGCGAGCAGGGCCGTGGCTTCGCCGTGGTGGCCGACGAGGTGCGCAACCTCGCCAGCCGCTCCGCCGCCTCCACCGCCGAGATCCAGGGCATGATCAACAGCCTCCAGGAGCAGAGCGCCCGCGCCGTCAGCGCCATGGC
>NZ_JBFOCW010000063.1:0-36376 GCF_040908005.1 Aeromonas sp. s1(2024)
TGCGCCTGTTGTGGGCATACTGCGAAGGATAACCGCCAGACGCAAAGCCAGTTTAAATGCGCTGCGTGTGGTTATGAGGCGAACGCCGATGTGAACGGCGCTCGCAATATTTTAGCGGCGGGACACGCCGTTTTAGCCTGTGGAGGCGTGGTGCAATCAGGCCGCCCGATGAAGCAGGAACCCGGTACTGCGCGAGCAGCTATCACCCAGTAATGGGAATCCCCCTCCTGTGACGCGAAGCGCTAAGGTGGGGGAGGATGTCAATATCTCGGATCTGCACGGCAGTCTGACTGCCCTCGAGCAGGTGCTGGCGCAACTCGCTCCCTGGCAGCCTGATCACTATCTGCTGCTCGGGGATCTGCTCAATCACGGGCCGCGCAATCCGGTGCCGGCGGGGTATGATCCTGCTGCCGTGGCGGCAAGGCTCAACCAGCTGGCCCCCCGCATCATGGCGGTGCGTGGCAATTGCGATTCGGAGGTGGACCAGATGCTGCTCCACTTCCCCATCACGGCGCCCTACAACCAGCTACTGGTGGATGGGCGGCGTTGGTTTGTCAGCCACGGTCATCTCTATGAGTCCGGCAACGTGCCCCTGCCAGCAGGGAGCCTGTTCATCAGCGGTCATACCCATGTGCCTGTGCTGCGCCAGGAGGGAGAAATGATCCTGATGAACCCGGGGTCTATCTGTTTTCCAAGGGGCGAGTGGGTGGCCAGTTATGGGTGCTATGACGAGGGCTGCATGAGCATCCATGCCTGCAAGGATGGAGAAACCCTGATGCAGCTGGTGCTCTGATGAGGGGCTGACAAGGAGAGGAAACCAGAAGAGGGAGAGGAGATCAGGCCTTGATCCCGAAAGAGCGGGTGCCTGAGCGGGTATTGCCTTTGGCGTCATAGGTCAGGGAGCTGCTGTCTCTGAGCTTGCTGAGGAAGCTGGCGAGACGGCGATTGGAGACAATGCTGAGTTCGAGCAGACGTCCGTTGAGGTTGTTCTGCTCCTGACAGGCTTCCAGCTTGGCTTGAAGGGACTGCAATTGGGTCGGGAAGGCGCCCAGCTGTTGCTGCAGGTCGGGTAGCTCTGCCAGAGTCTTGTCCAGCATCTCGATGGCCACCAGCAGTTGTTGCTTGCGATCGGCGAGTGCCGGCAACGCAAGGGCCCGGTGAGCCTTGAGAAGGTCGAACTCCTCTGCCAGCAAGCCTTGCATCTGGGAGAGGTTGTCGTCCTGAGCGCGCAGCAGCGAAGGGAGGTCCATCATCCCAACCGTTTATCCAGATCGGCTTCGAAGCTGAACATCTTTCTGGCCACGGCTTCGCTGTTGACCTTGTACTCCCCACTGGCCACGGCCTTCTTCAGGCTCTCGACGCGGCTCTCGTTACCGGTGGAGGCGGTGTTGAGGGTCTTCTGCATCTGTTGCAATTGCTGCGCCTCACTGGTCAAGGAGACAGAGTCGCTCTTGACGGTCGTCGCACGGCTGCTCTCGCTGGAGGTCGCCGACTTGGTGGCTACACCTTGGCTGTTGCCGCTGTTTTGCAGGCGGTTGTTAGCCAAGTTGTTGATATTGTTGATAGCCATAAGGTTTACCTTCGTCTGCTTTGCTGTTCGCTTACCTGTGTATCGGTGACGGCGGTCAGAACTTTAGAAAAAAATTGCGCAGTGCATTCCTGTGTCAGAATGTCACGACCACGGAGCCCACTGCACTGACCTGGCCTTGCACCGTTCTGCCCGAGCGCGTGTTGACAAGCCGGATCATGTCTCCGAAGCTGCCATCTTGCAAGGCGCGGGCCATGGTTTTGATCTGCATGCTGCTGTTTTCAGCACTCAGGGTGACCTGGTCCCCCTTGCAGACCACGCATACCTGGGTCAGCCTGATTGGCTGGCCCGGTTTGAGCTCACGCTTGCTGCGTACCCCGATGAGGGCGGTCGGGTCGGTAAGGTAGTCGCCACGGATCAGGGTCTGGTCCTGGTATGCCAGGGTCAGCATGGGTTCACTCAGAATGTCTCCCTTGGCAACCGGGACGGCGACGGTGACATAGGGTTTCTGGATGCTGACCCGGACCGGTAGATAGAGATCCCAGGATTTATCTCCCTCGCACTTGAGGTAGACGGTGGTGTTACGACGGATCTCCATCCGGGCGGGGAGGGAAATGGTGAGGGCATCTTCGCAGCGCGTGAGGGGGAGGCGCTCGTCAATGGTGCCGGCCTTGACGTCGGCCTGTGCATCGAGGGGAATATCGAGCTGGTCGAGCACGAACGCCTGTGCCTGTTCTTGCAGATAGTCGGTGACCTCGGACGCCATGGCGTGAGACAGACTGCAAAACGGCAGTAAGATAAGGAAAAGTCTACTAATCATTTTTGCTTACCGGTCGATAAGTTATTCACGTATACCACCGTAGTTAACTATGCTTGCTCCAGAATTATTCTGTTGTTGAAACAACGATGGTCTGATGCAAGCCAATGTGCATGCATAATGATATGCACGATCAGTGCCAAGCATTTTTAGGGAGTGTTTATGGCGAGTGTTCTGGACTCGGTTAACCAGCGAACCCAATTAGTGGGACAAAATAGGCTGGAGCTGCTGCTGTTTCGTCTCAATGGACGTCAAAGATTTGGCATCAACGTATTCAAGGTACGCGAGGTGCTGCAGTGTCCCCCTCTGACCGTCATGCCCAAGCTCAACTCCTGCATTCGCGGCGTGGCACATATCCGTGGCCAGACCATCTCGGTGATCGATCTCAGCATGGCGATGGGCAAGCGCCCCATCCAGGATCTCTCCAAGTGCTTCATCATCATCTCCGAGTACAACCGCTCCATTCAGGGGTTCCTGGTCCACTCGGTCGAGCGCATCATCAACATGAACTGGGAGTCCATTCTGCCGCCACCCAAAGGGGCTGGTCGCATCAACTACATGACGGCAGTGACCGAGGTAGATGGCGAGCTGGTGGAGATCTTGGACGTGGAGCGCATTCTCAACGAGATTTCGCCGGTCTCCACTGAGGTGTCCACCGAGTTGGTGGAAGCAAGCGTGGAGCGCAATCCTCACGGGCGTCCCGTGCTGGTTGCGGACGACTCTTCGGTTGCGCGCAAGCAGGTACAACGTGCACTGGAGGCTATCGGGGTGCAGTGCGTGCTGGCCAAGGATGGACGGGAAGCGCTCAACATGTTGTTGGAGATGTCCAAAAATGGCCCCATACATGATCAGATTGCATTGGTTATTTCAGATATTGAAATGCCGGAGATGGATGGTTATACCTTCACCGCCGAGATCCGCAACAATCCCAACCTCAAGGATTTGCATGTTATCCTGCACACTTCCCTCAGTGGGGTGTTCAATCAGGCCATGGTGCAGAAAGTCGGAGCGAACAATTTCATTGCCAAATTCCAGCCGGATGAATTGGCCAAGGCCGTACAAGGCGCTCTCTAATCAAGAAGAACAACTGCATGAAGACACTTTCGGACGACTTATACAGGCAATTCAGCAATTTTCTGGCACAACAGAGCGGCATAGTACTGGGTGACAACAAACAGTATCTGGTTAAAAGCCGCCTGTCGCCCTTGATGACTCAGTTTGGTATCGAGAGTCTGTCTGATCTGGTCACCCGGGCGATGAGCGTGCGCGAGCGGGAACTCAAGATGGCAGTGATCGATGCCATGACCACCAACGAGACCCTGTGGTTTCGCGATACCTATCCGTTCCAGTTATTGAGTGACAAGATTTTCCCGGAGCTTGGTAAGAGCGGTCGTACCATCAAGATATGGTCTGCCGCCTCTTCGTCCGGACAGGAGCCCTACTCCATCGCCATGACGGCGCTGGAGCAGCAAGTTAAACGGCCGGGTAGCATGCCGGGCGGGGTGCAAATAGTAGGGACCGATATATCCAGCACCATGCTGAACCAGTGTAAGGAAGGGATCTACGATAGCCTTGCACTGGCTCGCGGGCTTTCCCCCGAGCGCAAGCGACTCTTTTTCGAACCCTATGGCGACAACAAGATGCGGGTGGTGGAACGTGTCAGAAAATTGACCAGCTTCCGCCCTCTCAACCTGCTGGAGAGCTACAGCCTGCTCGGCAAGTTTGACATCATCTTCTGTCGCAACGTGCTCATCTACTTTGCGCCCGAAGTGAAATCCAAGATCCTCAACCAGTTCGCCAGCAGCCTCAATCCTGGCGGCTACCTGATGCTGGGGGCCTCCGAGTCTCTGGCCGGCCTCACCGACAAGTTCGAGATGATCCGCTGCAACCCCGGCATCGTCTACAAGGTCAAATAACCCCGCTCAATACCCTCTTGGCACACCTCTTGCTAAATATTCATGAAGCAGGAGGTGTGCTATGGCAATTTCATTCGACAAGGCATTCGGTGTTCATCAGTACACGCTGAGCGTGCGCGCCAAGCGTGCCGAGGTGTTGTCCAGCAACATCGCCAATGCGGACACGCCGGGCTTCAAGGCCCGTGACATCGACTTCTCACAGGCGTTGCAGGATGCCCAGGGCCAGCAAGGGTTCGGGCTCAGCACCACCAGCGAGAAGCACTTCGCCTTGCAGATGGATACCCCGGGCACGACCCAGTACCGCAATCCCCTGCAACCGGATACCGGTGATGGCAACACGGTGGACGTGCAGCAGGAGCGCAGCGAGTTCCTGCGCAACAGCCTCGAATACCAGGCCTCCCTTGAATTCATGAACAGCAAGATAAGCGGCCTGCTCAAGGCACTGAAAGGAGAGCAAGGATGAGTTTGTTCAAGGTCTTTGACATTGCAGGCTCTGCCATGAGCGCGCAGTCCGTTCGCCTCAACACGGTGGCGAGCAACATGGCCAACGCTGACAGCGTCAGCTCCAGCGTGGAAAAAACTTACCACGCCAGGCGGCCAGTCTTTGCCGCCCAGCTGGATCAGGCCATGTCCGACAAGCAGGCCTCGGTCGGGGTGGATGTGAAGGGCATCGTCGAGAGTGATGCGCCCCTGCTCAAGGAGTACAACCCGAATCACCCCATGGCGGACAAGGATGGCTTCATCTTCAAGCCCAACGTCAACATGGTGGAAGAGATGGCGGACATGATAGCGGCGTCGCGCAGCTACCAGACCAACGTCCAGGTGGCCGATGCGGCCAAGAAAATGTTGCAGCAGACCCTGGGTCTGGGCAAGTCCTGACAGAGGTGAACCCGGATGAGAGTGACCCGTGATCGCCTGCCAGGCGGCAACAATCGGCCCAGTGGGCACGCCCTAGAGGGGGGAGCATAAGTGGCAGATACCTATGACAGCCTGCTGGGCGTCAACCGGACGACGTCGGCCCAGACCAGTACGGTCAACACCAGTACCCAGAAAAAGGAGCTGGATCAGGAGTCCTTCCTGAAGCTGCTGACCATGCAGCTCTCCTATCAGGATCCGTTCAAACCGGTGGACAACGCCCAGATGCTTTCCCAGATGACCTCAATGTCGACGTCTCAGGGGATCAGCAGTCTCTCCTCCCAGATGGAGAGCCTCAACAGCCTGATGACCTCCAGCCAGGCGCTGCAGGCCTCCGCGCTGGTGGGACAGAACGTGCTGATCCCGTCCAACACGGGTTACGTGGAGAAGGGAGGCTCCCTCACGGGGGTCATCGCCACCGGCGACGGCGGCAGCAACATCAAGGTGACGGTGAAGGACGAGAGCGGCCAGGTCATCAGGGAGTTCGCCATTGAAGGGAGCCACAAGGGGAACGTGGCCTTCGAATGGGATGGCAAGGACAAGTCCGGCAACCAGGCCAAGAGCGGCAAGTATTCGATAGAGGCGCATGCCACCGTCGACGGCAAGTCGGAGAGCGTCCCCGCCCTGACTTACGCCAAGGTGGAGAGCGTCACCCTGGGAACGAGCACCAACCCCAGCACCCTCAAACTCAAGGGACTGGGTGGCATCTACCTGACCGATGTATTGGAAATTGGCGCGACGACCGGCAAAACCACCACCCAGTCGGCTTCGTCCTCTAACGCAGTGATCTAAGGAGAAAGACATGTCATTCAACAATGCCCTCAGCGGCATCAATGCGGCTCAAAAAGACCTGAACGTCACCGCGAACAACATTGCCAACGTCAATACCACCGGCTTCAAGGAGTCCCGTGCCGAGTTTGCCGACGTCTATGCCAACTCCATCTTCGTCAACGCCAAGACCCAGGTCGGCAACGGGGTGGCGACTGGCGCGGTGGCCCAGCAGTTCCACCAGGGCGCGCTGCAATTCACCAACAACGCGCTGGATCTCGCCATCCAGGGCAACGGCTTCTTCGTGACCTCGGACGGCCTGACCAACCTGGATCGCACCTACACCCGTGCGGGCGCCTTCAAGCTCAATGAAAGCAGCTACATGGTCAGCAACTCCGGCGGTTATCTGCAAGGGTACGAGATCAACTCTGATGGCACCCCCAAGGCGGTGAGCATCAACGCTACCAAGCCCATCCAGATCCCGGACAAGGCCGGTGAGCCGGTGCAGACCACGACGGTCGAGGCTGGTTTCAACCTGCCTTCCAGCACGAAAACGCTGATGGATGTCAATGCCTCCAAATTCGATCCCACGGACTCGACCACCTACTCCTCCTCTACTTCCGTGGTGGTCTATGACTCCCTGGGCGAGCCACACACCATCACCCAGTACTTCACCAAGGAAGCGGATCCGGCCGATCCTACCCAAGCGGCGGTGCCGACTGCCTGGCGTATGTACCTCTATGAAGGGGACAAGCCCATCGACATCGTAGGCGGTACGGCCACCACCATGGCGACCGGTCTGAGCCAGGCTCCCCTGAGCGCCCGGGTGACCTTCGATGCCTCCGGCAAGATGGTCACACCCACCACCCCGGCGGTCATCAAGACGGAACCCCTGGGGGCGACAGGGGCTGGTATCATCACCAATGGCGCCGATGGCACCCAGGAGATTGAGTTCAAGCTTGGTACCGTGACCCAGTACGCCTCCCCCTTTGAAGTGAGCAAGCTGACCCAGGACGGCTCCACCGTCGGTCGCCTGACCAAGGTGGAGATCGGGGCGGATGGCATTGTCTCCGCCACTTACAGCAACGCCACCACCGTCAAGGTGGCCATGGTGGCCATGGCGAAGTTTGCCAATGCCCAGGGTCTCACCCAGGTCGGCGACACCTCCTGGCGCCAGTCCCTGCTCTCTGGCGATGCCTTGCCCGGCACCCCGAACTCCGGCACGTTCGGCTCCATCAAGTCGTCGGCACTGGAGCAGTCCAACGTGGACCTCACCACCGAGCTGGTCGATCTCATCACTGCCCAGCGCAACTTCCAGGCGAACTCCCGTTCCCTGGAAGTGAACAGCTCCCTGCAGCAGAACATACTGCAGATCCGCTAAGACGGCGGGTAGTTGGCAGGGGCGCTTCGGCGCCCCTTGTCATTTCCGTCCCGCCTCATTTCCTCCTTTCATTCCGTCTTCGTCATCTCTCTTGGCATTCAACTTGCAGTTGAGCTGTGAGAGTCATCTGTTTGACGGAGGATCCCATGGATCACCTGCTTTACATCGCCATGTCCGGGGCCAAGGAGAACATGAACAGCCTGGCTGTTCGTGGCAACAACCTTGCCAACGCCAACACCATTGGCTTCAAGTCTGACTTCGAGCAGGCGCGCAGCATGCAGGCGTTTGGCGAAGGGCTGCCCACGCGGGTGTTCGCCATGACCGAGCGGCCGGGCCAGAACCTGCAGCACGGCATGCTGATGACCACGGGTCGGGATCTTGACGTTGCCGTCGATGGGCCGGGCTGGATTGCGGTGCAGGATCCCAACGGTGCGGAAGCCTATACCCGCATGGGCAACCTGCAGCTCAATGCCACCGGCAATCTGCAAACTTCCACCGGTCTGAACGTGGTGGATGATGCCGGCCAGCCCATCGTGCTGCCCCTGCCCATGGAGAAGATCGAGATCAATCGTGACGGTACCATCAGCGGCCGTCCCGAGGGGGCCGCCGCCAACCTGCCGGAAGATTTCCAGCGTATCAAGCTGGTCAACCCGGCGGCAGATGCGGTGGAGAAAGGCCAGGACGGCCTGTTTCGCCGCAAGGATGGCCAGAATGAGGCCGCGTCTGCGGATGTGGGCCTGATCGCCGGCTCCCTCGAGGGGAGCAACGTCAACGTGGTCGACGAGATGACCAACCTTATTCGCTTGCAACGTCAGTTTGAAACTCAGGTCAAGATCATGAAGACCGCCGAGGAGAACGACGAGGCACAAACCCAGCTGCTGCGTATCAGCTAATCAAGGAGCACCCCATGAATCCTGCACTCTGGATCAGCAAGACCGGCCTCGATGCCCAGCAGACCAACATCTCGGTCACCTCGAACAACCTGGCGAACGCCAGCACAGTGGGCTACAAGAAGGCGCGGGCCATCTTCGAGGATCTGCTTTATCAGAACATCAACCAGCCTGGCGGTCGTTCCTCGGCGGACACCGAGCTCCCTTCCGGCCTGATGCTGGGGGCGGGGGCCAAGGTGGTCGCCACCCAGAAAAACCACAGTCAGGGCAACGTCCAGACCACGGACAACTCCCTTGACTTGATGATCAGCGGTCGCGGCTACTTCGAAATCCAGCTGCCCGATGGCAGCGCCGCCTATACCCGCAACGGCCAGTTCACCCTGAACGACGAGGGGACCATCGTCACCCCGGGCAACGGTTACCCGCTGCAACCGGAGATCCAGATCCCCGAGAACGCCCAGAGCGTCACCGTGGGGGAGGATGGCCAGGTCTCCGTCCAGCTCAAGGGGGATGGCCAGTCTCAGGTGGTGGGCCAGATCAACACCACGGACTTCGTCAACCCCACCGGCCTGCAGCCCATGGGGGAGAACCTCTTCCTCGAGACCCAGTCCAGCGGCGCCCCCATTCAGGGGACTGCTGGCGCGGACGGGCTGGGGGTGATCAAGCAGGGGATGCTGGAGACCTCCAACGTCAACGTGACCGAGGAGCTGGTGAATCTCATCCAGGCTCAGCGGGTCTACGAGATGAACTCCAAGGTCATCTCCGCCGTCGACTCCATGATGTCCTTCCTGACCCAGCGGACCTGATGAAAGGAGTGCCATGATGAAAGCCATATGGATGCTGGGACTGCTGACGCTGGCGGGTTGCACCAGTACCCCCAATACCGCCAAACCGGATGACCCGGATTTCGCCCCCGTCTACGGGGAGTCGGAGCCGGTGTCGGTGCGCCCGACCGGCGCCATCTTCCAGCCCGAGCAGGTCAACGGCATCTACTCGGACATCAAGGCGCACCGGGTGGGTGACATCATCACCATCCAGTTGGCGGAGTCGACCTCGGCGTCGAAAAAGGCCAACACCCAGAGCGGCAAGGACAACAAGCTGGCGCTCGACCCCGTCACCCTGGGTGGCGTGCCGGTCACGGCGGGGCCCTACGATCTGTCGGCCTCCATCGGCCAGAACAGTGCCTTCAAGGGGCAGGCCAAGGCGGATCAGAGCAACAGCCTGCAGGGCAACATCTCGGTCAGCGTGGTCAAGGTACTGCCAAACGGCAACCTGCTGGTACGCGGCGAGAAGTGGATCATGCTCAACAATGGCAACGAATACATCCGTATCACCGGTCTGGTGCGCCCGGAGGACGTGAGCTCGGAAAACAGCGTCTCCTCCCAGCGGGTGGCCAATGCGCGTATCTATTACGGTGGTACCGGGGATCTGGCGAACACCCAGGAACAGGGCTGGCTCACCAGCTTCTTCAACGGCCCCTGGTGGCCCATTTAAGACTCAAGAGTCCGGGGCGTTCACGGGCCCCGGATCAGGAAGGTTTTGTTAGGAGATGTCATGAACCGATTCCGTCTGCTTGCCCTGCTGTGCTGCCTGCTGCCCTTCGGGCTGGCGCACGCATCGCGCATCAAGGACCTCGCCTCGGTGGAAGGAGTGCGCAGCAACCAGCTTATCGGTTACGGTCTGGTGGTGGGCCTGCCCGGCACGGGGGAGAAGAACAACGCCTTCACCGAGCAGACCTTCAGGACCATGCTCAACAACTTCGGCATCAAGGTGCCTGACAACATCAAGCCCAAGATCAAGGACGTGGCGCCGGTGGCCATCCACGCGGATCTGCCCCCCTTCTCCAAGCCGGGCCAGACCATAGATGTCACCGTCTCCGCCATCGGCGAGGCGAAGAGCCTGCGTGGCGGCACCCTGCTCCAGACCTTCCTGAAAGGGCTGGATGGCCGCGTCTATGCGGTGGCCCAGGGCAGCCTGGTGGTCGGTGGCCTCGGCGCCGAAGGGGCGGACGGCTCCAAGGTGGTGGTGAACACGCCCACAGTGGGGCGCATCGCCAACGGGGCGATCGTGGAGCGGGAGGTTCCCAACTCCTTCAGCCAGGGCGACACCATCACCTTCAACCTGAACCGGCCGGACTTCACCACCGCCCGCCGTCTGGCGGACGTGGTCAACGATCTGGTGGGTCCGAACACCGCCCAGGCGATGGACGCCACCTCCATCAAGGTATTCGCACCGCGGGATCCGGCCCAGCGGGTCTCCTACCTCTCCACCATCGAGAACCTGGAAGTGGACCCGGCGAGTGAGTCCGCCAAGATCATCGTGAATTCGCGCACCGGGACCATCGTCATCGGCAGCGAGGTCAAGCTGCGCCCGGCGGCCATCAGCCACGGTGGGCTGACGGTGACCATCGCCGAGAACCAGCAGGTCTCCCAACCCAATCCGCTCGCTGGCGGGCAGACGGCGGTCACCAACAACTCCACCATCAACGTGCAGCAGGATCCCGGTCGGATGTTCAAGCTCGATACCGGCGCGACCCTGGACGACCTGGTGCGGGCGGTGAACCAGGTGGGGGTCGCCCCCGGGGATCTGATGGCGATCCTGGAGGCGCTGCAGCAGGCGGGCGCGATCCAGGGCCAACTGGTCATTCTGTAATTTCGTGAGCGGCAAGCGGTTGCCACGGGCGGCAAAGAGGTAGGTTATGGCAGAGTTCGACACCCAGAGCGGTATCAATATTGGCATGGTGCAGGATGTCCAGAACCTGGACAAACTGCGCCAGATGAGCCTGAGCAAGGAGGGGAAGCAAGGGGCCCTGATGGCGGCCGCCCGCCAGTTCGAATCCATCTTCACCCAGACCCTGTTCAAGGGGATGCGCCAGGCCAACTCGGTGCTCACCGAGGGCAACCCGATGAACAGCAGCTACACCCAGTTCTATGAAGGGATGCTGGACGAGCAGCGGGTTGCCGACATGTCGAGCAAGGGGGGGCTGGGCATTGCCGAGATGGTGGCCAGGCAGCTCTCACCCGAGCAGACCTTCACCCATCAGGATGGCCGGGTACTCAAGCTGCCCCAGCGTACCGAGCGGGTCTACAAGCCCTATCAACCCCCCAGTGCCTCCAACGATCTGATTGCTGCCTCCAAAGTTGGCAAAGATTTTGCTGATAACGAAATGAAGGGTGAGCTGAATGGGGCCGAGCGAACGCTGGCCCTGCCAAGACGCCCCCACCGCACCGTGCCGCCCATGGGCAGCAGCCAGAGGCCTTCGGCCCTGGATGGCAGCGCCAAGGTGTTTGACAGCCCGGAAGAGTTCGTCGACAGGCTGATGCCGCTGGCCAAGAAGGCGGCGGACAAGCTGGCGTTGAGCCCGGCGGTGCTGGTGGCCCAGGCCGCCCTTGAGAGTGGCTGGGGCAAGCGGGTGATCAAGGATGCAGACGGAAACGTGACGCACAACCTGTTCGGCATCAAGGCCGATCCGCGTTGGGAAGGCCCCAAGGCGGTGGTGAGCACCCTGGAATACGAGCAAGGGGTGGCCTCGCGCCAGAAGGCGGCGTTTCGCTCCTACGAGTCGTTTGAAGAGAGCTTCAACGACTACGTGGATTTCCTGACCTCTGGGAGTCGCTACAAGGGGGCACTGGCCAAGGTGGACAGCCCGGAACGTTACTTCGAGGCGTTGCAGCAGGCCGGTTATGCCACCGATCCCCAGTACGCCAGGAAACTTAAACAAGTGTTGCGCAGTGATGCCATCGCCGGTTACTCGACGCCCGGCAACATTGCAGACAGGAACACAGAGATGGAGCTGTAAGCTATGGCAAGCGATCTGCTTGGAATTGGGACCTCGGGTGTGTTGGCCCAGCAGCGACTGCTGCAGACCACCAGCAACAACATAGTGAACGTCAATAGCCAGGGCTATGTACGTGAACGCACCCTGATCTACACCAATTCCGTCGGATTGGGGACGGGCGACATGGTGAGCGAGCGCATCATCAACGCCTATGCCCAGGCCGAGGTGCGCCGGGATACGTCCGCGTATCAGGCGGCCAACACCCGCTACGATCAACTGTTCCGACTCGACAGCCTGCTCGGTGATGCCAGCAACAGCGTGGGGACCACCATCACCTCCTATTTCAAGGCTTTCCACACCGCCAACGAGTCACCGTCCGAGATCGGGGGGCGCAAGACGACCCTGAGTGAACTGAGCGGCATGGTGGACAGATTCCATACCCTCTCCGCCCAGCTCGACAAGCAGTCCGATACCATCAACGCCACCATAGGGGACGAGACGGACAGGGTGAACAGCCTGCTGAACAGCATCAACGATCTGAACCAGGCCATCGTCCGCACCCAGGGCTCCCCTGAAGAGAACCTGATGCTGTTCGATCAGCGGGATGAGGCCATTCGCCAGCTCTCCGAGAAGATGGAGATCCGCACCGTGACCCAGCCCAATGGCAGCATGCTGGTCAACATGAGCACAGGGCACTCCCTGGTGCTCGATGGCGGCGTGGCCCAGTTCAAGGTGGTGCCGGGGGACCCGGATTCCCGTGAGCCTTCCCTGCAGCTGACCCTGGGCAAGAACCAGGCCAGCATCAACGACAAGGATATTGGCGGTGCCATCGGTGGCCTCTTCACCGCGCGCCGGGATCTGGAGCCCGCCAAGCGGGAGCTGGGGCAGCTGGCCGTCGCCCTAGGGGATGCCATGAACCAGCAGAACCGGCTGGGGATGGATCTCGACAACGAGCTTGGGGGGGATCTCTTCACCCTCAAGGGAAGCCAGGGGCTGCCCTACGCCAGCAACCAGGGTAACGGGGCGGCCAGCGTCAGCTTCGTCCCCGGCAAGGGGAGCGAGGTCACCACCTTCGACTACGAGGTGCGGTTCAACAGCGCCACCGGTTACGAGGTATTCGCCATCGACGGCAGCGGGCAGCGTACCTCGCTCGCCACGGGGACCACGCCGCCAGCCACCTTCGAGGTGGCGGGGCACGGCATCGAAATCGATCTCTCCGGCACTCCGGTCGCAGGTGACAAGATCTTGTTGCAACCCACCCGGAATGCGGCTGCCAACCTGGAGCAGGCGATCACCCGTCCCGAGGATATCGCGCTGGCATCCCCCCTGAAGGCGGACAAGGGATCCCAGAACCTGGGCTCGGGCGAGATAACGCTGGGCGGTGTCTACAACACCGGCACGGGCTCGGGTTTTGGCACCAACACTCTGGACCCGAGTGCACCCCAGGTCATCAAGATCGACGGCAGCGGCAACTACGAGGTCTATGACAAGAACAACAACTTGCTCGGTGTGGCCCCCGCCTCCAGCAAGGGAAAGAACCTGATGGCCGCCCTCGAGAGTCCCCTTGGGGGGCCCAAGGTCTACGCCGATCCGACCCAGAGCCCGGGCTATGAGTTCAGCATCACCGGCAAGGTGGAGGCCAGCGACAGCTTCACGCTCAGCTACAACAAGGACGGCTTTGCGGACAACGCCAACGGCCTGGCGCTGGCGGAGCTGCAGAACAAGGAGCTGGTGCGCAAGAACAACAACGCCGCCACCAGCAACGACAAGATGACCTTCAACGATGCCTACTCGGGTCTGGTGAGCGGCATTGGCAACAAGACCAGTCAGGCCAAGACCCTGCTGCAGGCCAACGAGGCGAAGCTGACCCAGAGTACCGCCATCTTCGAAAGTGTCTCCGGCGTCAACCTGGAGGAGGAGGCGGCCAACCTCATCCGCTTCCAGCAGTCCTATGCGGCCTCGGCCCAGATAGTGAATACCGCCAAGACCATCTTCGACACCCTGCTCTCCTCCGTGAGGTAAGTCATGCGCATCACCACCAACATGATCTATGACCGCAACCTTGCCTCCATGAGCAAGGTGAGCGAGCGCCAGAACACCGCCTACAACCAGTTGATGACGGGGGATAAATTCTCCCGCTCCGGGGAGGACCCGGCCGGCATGAGCCAGAAGATGGCGCTGACCAAGGAGATCGATCTCTTCAAGCAGTACGGCGTCAACGGCAGCCTGCTGGAGAACAGCCTGGGCCACGAGGAGACGGTGCTGACCTCCCTCAACAGCGCCATGCTGAGTGCCCAGACCCTGATCCAGAAGGCGAACAACTCCGCCATGGGCTCCGAGGAGCGCAGCGCCATCGCGAGCGAGCTGGAGGGGCTGCAAAAGCAGATGTTCGACCTGATGAACAGCAAGAACTCCCAGGGGGAGTACATCTTCGGCGGCAATCAGAGCAAGACCCAGCCCTTCGTCAAGGATGCCAGTGGCAACTATGTGTTCCAGGGGGACACGGGGCAGCGCAACATCCAGGTCTCACCCACGGTGCAGATCCCGGCCAACGACTCCGGTTTCGATCTGTTCGAGATAGTGGCGACCCGGCGCACTGCCAGCGCCGCCAGTGGCAACATCCAGGTGTCGGTGGCGGATCAGGGGAACTTCGAGAGCTTCTATCGCAACAACTATGACTCTTCCCTGCCGAGCAACCAATATGCGGTCAGCACCCTGGCCGGGCCGCCGGACACCTACGAGATCCGTGACAGCGGTGGCACCCTGCTGCAAAGCGGCGACTATGTGGCGGGCAACAAGATCCCCTTCAACGGCCTGGCGCTCACCCTCGACCTCCCTGCGGGGTCGGCGACCCAGAACTTCGTGCTGGATACCCCGAAAAACGACAACATCCTCAATGGCATGTCCGATTTCATCTCCGCCATGCGTGATCCGACCCTGTCCGAGAGCGATTTCCAGCTGGCGGTCTCCGATGCCACCACCCACATGAGCAACGCCAGAACCAAGATAGACCGGGGACTGGGGGAGCTGGGGGGAAGGATGAACAGCCTGGAGCAGGTGATGAGTTCCAACGATGGACTCAGCACCCTGAACCAGCAGGCGCGGGCCAAGGTGTCCGAGGCGGACATGTACGAGGTGATCGCGGCCCTCTCCAAGGAGGATGCAGCCATGAGCGCCTCCCAGCTCGCCTTCAGCAAGATAAGCAAGCTGACCCTATTCGACTATATCCGCTGACGTTCGTCCGTTGACCGCAGGCTCCCCCGTGCCACGCACGGGGGAGCCTCGTTTCATGAAGGGCCCGCCGTCCGGCCAATTTGTAACAACCCGTTGCCAGGGGCCCGTTTGCCTTGACTCGACCTGCGCCTGGGCAGATGATGCCGCCCGCACGGTAGCGCCGTGCAATCAATGTTCGCAGCATCTCGTTAGGCGAGGCTCCTGCATAAACACAGGCCACTGATCTCACGACGTCCAGAGACGCCCAAGATCAGGACAGTTTTCATCGGATTAAGGTGTCAACCCAAGTGGCTTCCGGCATGCCGGATACGTTATGCAGTGCTAAAGCTGGTACGTGGGGATGAAAACACGCCGGACGGCGTCATTTCCTGCCTGTTACTCGTCAATCAAATTGCTGTTTTCTTGCCGTTGCATCCGGCCAGGTGCCGGAGGCGTTCAGGTTCGCCTGAAATCACATGAGGACATCTGTGATGAAGAAAACACACACCCTGCTCAATCGTCATCAACTGCTCGACCCGGTTGCCCTGCGCAACTGGCTGGCGCACAACCTGGATCCGGTGGCCCGTGCCGATCAGCTTCTGACCCTGCGCCCGGAAGAGCTCAACTGCATCTTCGATACCCTCTCCATGCCGGAAGGGGCGTCCTTGCTCGCCTCCCTCCCGGCGGAGTGTGCCGGCCATCTGCTGCTCAGGCTGCATGGCAGCATCGTGGGAATACTGCAGGGCACCCTGGCCCGTCGTGACCTGCTGGCCATCCTGCGCAGGCTCGACGAGCACGATCGCAAGACCCTGCTCGCCCGGCTGCCGGAGCCCGCCCGCAAAGCCTTCCAGTCCCTGCTGGCCTGGCCGAACGAGTCGGTGGGGGCCAACATGCGCCACGAATACCTGGCAGTGGAGGCCGATGCGACGGTGGAAAGCGCCAAGCAGCTGATCCACGGCGCCTGGGATCAGGCCAGGCTGTTTGGTCATCTCTATGTGGTTGACGGCGAGCAGCGCCTGCTTGGCAGCGTCTCCCTCAAGTCGCTGCTGATCGCCGATCCGCTGCTGCCGGTAGGGGAGCTGATGGAGGGGGAGGCGGTGCGCATCAACGCCCGGGCGGATCAGGAGCTGGCGGCCCGCCTGCTCATTGACCGCGACCTCTCGCTCCTGCCGGTGGAAGATCAGGGGCGTCTGGTGGGGGTCTTCCACGTGGACGATGCCGCCGACATCCTGGAGCTGGAGTCCACCGAGGATGCGGAGCTGCAAGGGGGCTCCTCGCCGCTGGATACCCCCTATCTGCAGGCGACCCCCTGGCAGTTGTGGCGCAAGCGGGTGGGCTGGCTGCTGATCCTGTTCGTGGCGGAAGCCTACACAGGCACCGTGCTGCGGGCCTTTGAAGAGCAGCTGGAGGCAGCCATCGCCCTGGCCTTCTTCATCCCGCTCCTCATCGGTACCGGTGGCAACAGCGGTACCCAGATCACCACCACCATAGTGCGTGCCATGGCGGTGGGGGAGGTGAGCCTGAAAAACCTCGGCACCGTGCTGAAAAAGGAGATCTCCACCGGTCTGCTCATCTCGGCCGCCATCGCGCTGGCGGCCTGGGTGCGGGCCTGGAGCCTGGGGGTGGGGCCCGAGATCGGCATGGTGGTGACCCTGACCATCGTCGCCATCGTGCTCTGGAGCGCCACCGTCGCCTCGGTGATCCCCATGGTGCTGCGTCGCTTTCGCATCGACCCGGCGGTGGTCTCCGCCCCCTTCATCGCCACCCTGGTGGACGGTACCGGCCTCATCATCTACTTCGAGATAGCCAAGCTGATCCTGCCGGATCTGCAGTAGGAAAAGACAAGAGACAAAAAAAGCAGCCATCGGCTGCCTTTTTGCACAGAGGGGCGGGTTACCCGAGCTGGAACAGCAGGGGCCAGCCCTGCTCGTGGCAGTAGCGGTGCTCCTTTTCCAGGTTCTGCATCAGCAACTTGTTCTCGTCGCACCAGTCCAGGGGCAGGGTGACCACCAGCTGATCCCCGGCGGCCTGCACGTTCCACTCGGGCAGCAGGTTGTCCTGACGCCTGTGGTGGGCCGCCACCGCGAGGCGGAGGATGCGGATGCAGCGCAGCACCGTCTGCTCGTCGTGGTTGGGCAGGGCCGGCAGCTCGGAGAGCTTGAGCCCCTTGCGATGAAAGCGCACCAGGGCCGCCAGCAAGGCCTGATCGTCCTGGTTGAAGCCGGGCAGGTCGGTGTTTTGCAAGATGTAGGCGGAGTGTTTGTGGATGCCGCTGTAGTTGATGGCAAGGCCGATCTCGTGCAGCCGCGCCGCCCAGCCGAGGATGGCGCGATAGGGCTCTTCCGGCATCTCCCAGGGGCCGCTCAGGGCGTCGAACAGGGAGAGGACGCTGCTCTCCACCCGGGTGGCCTGGCGCTTGTCGATGCGATAGTGGGTGCTGAGTGCAAGCGCGGTGCGTTCGCGAATGTCGTGATGCTGCAGACGCTCCTCGAACTCGTAGAGCAACCCTTCGCGCAGGGCGCCGTCGGAGTACTCCATCCGCTCGATGGGCAGGGAGGTGAAGAGCCCGAGCAGGATGGCCACCGCGGCGGCGAACACCCCCTGACGCTCCTCGGTGAGGCCCGCCAGCTTGAGCTGGTCGACCCGCTTGTGCTTGAGCATCTCTTCTTTCAGCCGCTCCAGTCCCGCCAGGGTGATGGCACCATCGGTCCACTCTTCCCCCTGCAACACGTCGCGCACGGTGCGGATGGAGCCCGAGCTGCCGAGGCAGCTCTGCCAGCCCAGCTTGCGGTACTGGTTGATGATGGGGGCGAGCTGATGCTGGGCTTCCAACACGGCGGCGTTGAAGGCCTTCTCGCCGAGCTTGCCGTTGCCAAAGAAGCTCTGGGTGAAGCTAACGCAGCCCATCTTGCGGCTGGTGAGCGCCTTGTGCTCAAACCCTTCGCCGATGATGAGCTCGGTGCTGCCGCCGCCGATGTCCACCACCAGCACCTGGCCCTCGATGTGCTGGGTATGGGCGACCCCCTGATAGATGAGGCGGGCCTCTTCCTGGCCGCTGATGATCTCGATGGGGTGGTTGAGCACCTTGGCTGCCTCGCGCACGAAGTCGCGGGCGTTGCTGGCGCGGCGCAATGTGTAGGTGCCGGCGATGCGGATCTGATCCGGCTTGATGTTGGTGAGCCGCTCGGCGAACAGGGCGAGGCAGTCCAGCCCGCGCGCCATGGCCTCCGGGGACATGCGGCGCTGCTCGTCCATCCCTTCGGCGAGGCGCACTCGCTCCTTGATGCGATCGATGATCTGCATCCGCCCCTCGGTGAGGCGGGCGATGACCATGTGGAAGCTGTTCGAGCCCAGGTCGACAGCGGCGTACAGACTATTGTCCATGGTTTGACTCTATGCGTTTGAGGTAGTCGTAAATCGCCACCTGGGAACGGACCTTGCGGCGGTTGCCCCGCTTCACGTACTCGTTCTTCTGGTCGGCATCGATCACCCGCGCCTTGCAGGTATCACTCAGTTGTAGCTCGAGAATATCGAGGATGCGCTGCTTGAGCCGCTCGTCATAGATGGGGGTGCCCACCTCGATGCGACCGTCGATGTTGCGGCTCATCCAGTCGGCACTGGAGATATAGAGCTGAGGATTGCCCTTGTTGTGGAACACCATCACCCGCGGATGTTCGAGGAAACGGTCGATGATGCTGATGACCCGGATGTTGTCGCTCAGGCCCGGCACCCCCGGGCGCAGGGCGCACATGCCCCGGATGATCATCTGGATGGGCACCCCGGCCTGGCCGGCGGCATAGAGCCGGTTGATGAGGTCTCTGTCCACCAGGTTGTTGATCTTGAGGGTGATACCGCTGGGTTGCCCCGCCTTGGCGTTGGCCAGCTCGTTGTCGATGAGGCGATAGAGCTGGCGGCGGCTGTTGATGGGGGAGACCAGCAGGTGGTTGAACTTGTAGCGCCGGTACGGGTACTCGATGTACTCGAACACGCTCTCCACCTCGGCGGTGATGTCCGGATGGCGGGTCAGCAGGGAGAAGTCTGTGTAGATCTTGGCGGTCTTCTCGTTGAAGTTGCCGGTCCCGATATGGGCGTAGCGCACCGCCTCGCCGTTCTCGTGGCGGGTGATGAGGCAGAGCTTGGAGTGGATCTTGAGGCTGGGCACCCCGAACACCACCTTGACGCCTGCGTCGGTCAGGATGTTGGCCCAGTCGATGTTGGCCGCCTCGTCGAAGCGGGCGCGCAGCTCCACCACCACGGTCACCTTCTTGCCGTTGTTGGCGGCGTCGATGAGGGAGTGGATGATCCGCGACTTCTTGGCCACCCGGTAGATGTTAATGCGAATGGCGCTGACCGCCGGGTCGAAGGCCGCCTGGCGCACCAGCTCGGTGAAGTGGTGGAACTTGTGGTACGGGTAGTAGAGCAGGATGTCCTGCTTGGCGATGGCGTCGAAGGCGTTGACGAAGCCGTCAAAGTCGCGGCAATCCAGCGCCGGCAACTTGGGGTTTTCCAGATAATCCCGGCCCACATTGGGGAAGCCGATGAAATCCTTGAAGTTGTGATAGCGCCCACCGGGCATGATGGCGTCGTAGGAGCTGATCTGCAGCTTGAGCTTCAAGAAGCTTATCATGGCCGCCGGCATCTCCCGCTCGTAGACGAAGCGCACCGGCATGGCGGTGAGGCGCTGTTTCAAGCCGTCACTCATCTTGTCCACCAGGCTGAGGTCCAGCTGGTCGGAGAGGTCATATTCGGCATCCCGGGTCAGCTTGACCGCGTAGGCGGCAATCTCGTCGTAGTCGAAGAAGCCCTTGAAGATCTCGTCCAGACAGAAGCGGATAACGTTGTCCAGGATGATGATCTGCTTCTTGCGACGGGTGCCCTCCGGCGGTAGCTGGAAGAAGCGGGGCAGATCGTCGGTGGGCACTTCCACCAGGGCGTACTGGATCACCTGGCCGTTCTTCTTCATCTCGATGGCGAGATAGGTGTGCTCGTCTTTCAGGAACTTGACCGGGTTGACCTCCTTGTTGAGGAGGATGGGGATGATGTGGCGCAGCACCTTTTCCCGGAAGAAGATCCGCAGCCACTGCTGGATGGACTCGGAGAGCTGGCTTTCGTTCACCAGGAAGATGTTGTGGCGGGCCAGCGCGATCAGCAGCTCCTTGTAGGTGTTGTCGAACGCCTCGCCGAGCGCCATCACCTTCTGCTGGATGGCGCGCAGCAGCACCTTGGCCTCGTCGTCGCCGCCGTGGACTTCGTTGATGAGGATGCGGCGCTTGACGTCCGACACCCGTACCTTGAAGAACTCGTCCTGATTGGAGGAGAAAATCCCGAGGAAGCGGACCCGCTCGATGAGGGGTACCGTCTTGTCCATCGCCTCTTGCAACACCCGTTCATTGAATGAGAGCCAGCTAAGCTCTTTCTCTTCATACTGCTTGTCGGTGCTCATCTGGTGCCTCTTTGCTCTGGTTGCGTCTGCGCGGAAGTTATGGCGTCAAACCATGACAAATTTATGACAGGCGACACTATTCGCTCAGATCCTGATCGATGTCGACGACGAGGTCGTCGGAGAGGGACTCCAGAGCCGTGACGAGATCGTCCAGTTCGAGCTGCGGCGGCAGGGCCACCAGAGCGTGAGCATAGAAGAGGGGGGCGCCTGAGTGGGGCGCAGGTTCGCAACCTGTGGTGAGGTCGGCGACGTTGATGTTGAGCTGTCGCAGGATGCTGGCCACTTCGTGGACGATGCCCGGTCTGTCGTTGCCGGTGACGCTCAGCATCACCTGATGGGCCGGTTGCGGGCTCAGCTGCCCTTCGGCGAAGCTCACGGTGAGGCCAGGCAGCATCACCAGAGCCTCGCATAGGCTGCGGTAATGCTCGTCAGGCACGGCGACGTGCAAAATGCCGGCAAATTGCCCCGCCAGCTCGCTCATGGAGCTGGCCAGCCAGTTGCCCTGCTGCCGGGTGATGGTATCGGCCAGGCTCTCGACGATCCCGGGTTTGTCTGCGCCGATCACGGTGACGACCAATTGCTTTTGCATCCTGCTCTCCTTGAATGGGGCTGCGTGGGGTCCGTTGACACCTGGCGGTGACGGGGAGTGCGCCAGAACGTCCATGGACTCTAGCATTGTGCCTGCTGTGACAGGCCATATGAAGCCCGCCTTGCGCAAATTCAGTGAAAAAACGCGAATGCCGGGACGGGCTTGATTTCTGCGCTGCCTGAGTCGCTTTCCCCGTGGTAGAGTGTGCCCCTTCCTCTGGTGTGAACTGAATTTGTCTTGTAAACGGGATGTGCGTGTATGAATAGCCTTGTCGTATCGGGAGCCGTGTTGCTGGGGTTGCTCCTGCTGGTGATCGTCTGGCGCAGGGAGAAAGGGGGCAAAGCCGAGCCCTATGATCTGCAGGAAACCTTGATGAGCCCAGCGGAGCGCACCTTCTTCGGGGTGCTGGATCAGGCGGTGGGGGACAAGGCCCGTGTCTTTGTCAAGGTACGAGCCTCCTATGTACTGACGCCCGAGGCGCACCTTGGCAAAGGCAAGCGCCAGCAGGCGCTCGGCAAGATAGGGGAGAAGCACTTCGATTTTCTGCTCTGCCACCCGGCGGATCTCTCTTTCCTGTGTGCCGTGGAGCTGGATGACGAGGGGCACCGCCACCAGAAGCGCAAGTCGCGGGATCTCTTCCTGAAGGCGGCCTGCGATGGCGCCGGTCTGCCGCTGTTGCAGATCCCGGCCAGCAGCCACTACCAGGTCGACGAGTTGCGGGAGCAACTGCTGCCCCTGCTGGCGAGAACGACGGCGCCGGTGGATGACCTGCTGCCCGGCGAGCGCCGCGAACCGACCTTCAGCCCGCTGCTGCTCGATGGTGTCGATCTGGGCACGTCACACCCGGGGGTTGCCAGGGAGCCCCAGGTGCCGCCCCCCCAGGCCGAAGAGGCAATGCCGGTGTTGATGGAGGAGAATCCCTTCCTCGATCCGGATGAGGAGGAGCCCCGGGAGACGACCCCTCATTGCCCCCGCTGTGCCGCGCCCCTGGTGGCACGGGAAGCACGAAAGGGTCCCCACGCCGGTCGCCTGTTCCTCGCCTGCAGCCGGTTTCCCGAGTGCCGCTATGCCGCTCCCCAGGAGAGCGTGAAGCACTGATCCCTTCTCTGACGCCGCGCCCTGTCGGCGTCATTCTTTCCCCTTCGCTGGTTTTCATCCGATACTCAATCTGGCTGGAAGCGTGATCCCCGTCCCGCCAGGGTCCGGGAGGATGCGACAAGTTTTGACAATCCGCCAGAATTTTGGCACTTTGTCCCCCTTATGACACAGTGCGAAATTGGTTTTAATAAGCACTTAAAAAACAATAACTTGGCGTCAGGTGTGAAAATATGGATAGGATGGCTATGGGTGTGCTGCTTGTTGATGCCGATGATGTGCGGCGCCAGCAACTGGGGACTGTGCTCTCCTTCATGGGGATCCCCTGGCAGGAGGTGGTTGAGAGCGATCTCGATATGCCCATCGAGACTGCCGGGCCCTTGCAGGGGATTCTGGCCGGGGAACTGCGCGAGCGCGCCCTGAGTGAGCTGCTTGCCGCCCACCCTCGTCTGCCCTTTCTCTCCCTGATGCCAGCGAGCCATGGTTGCAGCAACTTCATCGGGGTGGCCGAGGCGCCCTTTACCTATGAGTCCCTCACTCGTCACCTGCACTTCTGCCAGGCCTTCATCTCCCTGCATCCCCGTCATCAGACCCACGACAAGGGTCAGACCCTGCTGCGCCTGCTGGTGGGCAAGGGGAGGGGCATCCAGGAGGTGCGCCGTCTCATCGGCCAGGTGGCCGAGACCGACGCCAACGTACTGATCCTCGGTGAGTCCGGGACCGGCAAGGAGGTGGTGGCTCGCGCCATCCACGAGCTGTCCGCCCGAAGCGCGGGCCCCTTCGTGCCCATCAACTGCGGCGCCATTCCGGCGGAGCTTCTCGAGAGCGAGCTGTTCGGTCACGAGAAGGGGGCCTTCACCGGTGCCATTGCCGCCCGGCGCGGCCGCTTCGAACTGGCCCAGGGGGGCACCCTCTTCCTCGACGAAATCGGCGACATGCCGCTGCCGATGCAGGTCAAGTTGCTGCGGGTGCTGCAGGAGCGCCAGTTCGACCGGGTTGGGGGCGGCAAGGCCGTCCAGGCAGATGTGAGGGTGATCGCGGCGACCCACCGGGATCTGGAAGCCATGATCCGCACCCAGGTATTTCGCGAAGATCTCTACTACCGCCTCAATGTGTTCCCCATCGAGACGCCCCCCCTGCGGGATCGGGCCGACGACATCCCGCTGCTGCTGCAGGAGCTGCTCAATCGCCATGCCGAACAGCACAAGGGGATCATCCGTCTGACCCAGCGCGCCATGGAGTCCCTGATGCAGTACGCCTGGCCCGGCAACGTGCGCGAGCTGTCCAACCTCATCGAGCGCCTGCTCATCCTCTATCCGAACCAGATCGTCGATGTGGCGGATCTGCCCGGCCGCTATCGCCTGCTGCCCTGCGAGCCACGAGATGAACGGCTCACCGAGATGGACGAGCGGGACGCCCTGGCTGCCGTGTTCCAGTCCCCACCAGAGCTGGATCCCGGCATCGCCATGCCCCTGCCCATGCAGTTGCCTCAAGAGGGGGTCAACCTCAAGGAGATGCTGGCCGACCTCGAGGTGGAGCTGATCCGCCAGGCCCTGGAGTCCCAGGACGGGGTAGTGGCCCGCGCCGCCGACCTGCTCAGCATGCGCCGCACCACCCTGGTGGAGAAGATGAAGAAGTACGGCATGAGCAAGGACAATTGAGGTCAATGCTTTGACGCATTGACCCAATGCATTGATAAATAACGCCTATTTTGCTGGCATGGAAATTGAATAAGCTGACTCAATCGCCAGTTTGAGGTCAGCTTTATGACAATCTTGCAGCAGGATGCCCCCCTCCAGTCACATGAAGTGAGTCAGCTTTACGCCATCTTCACGGCGCTGCCGACCGGCGTCCTGCTGCTCGATGGCGAGGGGCTGATCACCCGCGCAAACCCTGCCGCCCTGGCGCTGCTAGGAGAGCCACTGGAGGGCCTTTCCTGGCGCCAGATCATTGCCCGCTGTTTCGAACCCCGTGAGGATGACGGTCACGAGATCTCCTTGTGCGACGGCCGCCGGGTCCAGCTGTCGACCCAGCCACTGTCGGATCAGCCCGGCCAACTGGTGTTCATTACCGACTTGACCGAGACCCGCCAGTTGCAGGACAGGGTCAACCACATGAAGCGCCTCTCCGCCCTTGGCAACATGGCGGCTTCCCTGGCGCACCAGATCCGCACCCCGCTCTCCGCCGCCATGCTCTATGCGGCCAACCTGGCCAACCGCACCCTCAAGCCTGAATCCCGCAGCCAGTTCCAGCAAAAATTGATGGCGCGCCTGCAGGATCTCGAGAAGCAGATCAACGACATCCTGCTGTTTGCCCGCAATGGCGACAACCAGGTGGTGGCGCCCCTCTCGGTGCAGGGCCTGCTGGCGGAAGTGCAGGCGGGGGCCGAAGCCTTCTGCCAGCAGCAGGGCTGCGCCTTGCATCTGGAGGCCCCTGAGCCCGATCTCTGTCTGCTTGCCAACAGCAGTGCCCTGGCGGGGGCCATCAACAACCTCATCGCCAATGCCCGGCAGGCCGGCGCCGATTCGCTCCTGGTGAGCGCTGTGCGCAGCGGCAACCGGGTGGAGATGCGGGTCATCGACAACGGCAAGGGGATGGCCCCCTCCCTGCTCAACCAGATCTTCGAACCCTTCTTTACCACCCGATCCCAGGGTACGGGCCTCGGTCTTGCGGTGGTGCAGTCGGTGGTACGAGCCCATCAGGGGGAGGTGAGCGTGGCCTCGGTCCCTGGCGAGGGCACCTGTTTTACCCTGTCCTTCCCCCTGCATCAGCAACAGGTTCAGTTGGGGGGCGTGGCATGAGCCACGCAAAAGCCGGAGCGCCGGTGAAGATGATTCTCGACAAGGCCATGTTGGTTGTAGGAGGTGTGGCATGACCCAGGCTCGCATTCTGGTGGTGGAAGATGACAACGGCCTGCGCGAGGCGCTGGTGGATACCCTGCTGCTCGGTGGCTATGAGTGCCGCGAGGTGGACAGCGGCGAGCGGGCCCTGCTTGCCCTGTCCCGTCAGCGCTTTGACATGGTGATCTCCGACATCCAGATGGGGGGCATGGATGGTCTGACCCTGCTCGCCAACATCCGCCAGCAATATCCCCAGGTGCCGGTGCTCCTGATGACTGCCTACGCCAACATCGACGGGGCGGTGCGCGCCATGCGCGAGGGGGCGATCGACTATCTGGCCAAGCCCTTCTCCCCCGAGGTGCTGCTCAACCAGGTCAGCCGTTATGTGCCGGCCCAGAAGGTGGAGAAGCGTGCCGTGGTGTACGGGGACCCCAGGACTGCGGAGCTGTTCCAGCTGGCGACCCGGGTGGCGAGAAGCGAAGCCACCGTCATGGTGACCGGCCCGAGCGGGACAGGCAAGGAGGTGCTGGCTCGCTACATTCACGACCACTCCAGCCGGGCAGAGCAGGCCTTCGTCGCCATCAACTGCGCCGCCATTCCGGAGAACATGCTGGAAGCGACCCTGTTTGGCTACGAGAAGGGCGCCTTCACCGGTGCGGTGCAGGGGTGCCCTGGCAAGTTTGAGCAGGCTCAGGGAGGAACCCTGCTGCTCGACGAGATCACCGAGATGGATCTGGGGCTGCAGGCCAAGCTGCTGCGGGTCTTGCAGGAGAAAGAGGTGGAGCGGCTCGGCAGCCGCAAAATGATCCCCCTCGATGTGCGGGTCATTGCCACCAGCAACCGGGATCTGAAAAAAGCGGTGCAGGACGGGTTGTTCCGCGAGGATCTCTACTACCGCCTCAACGTCTTCCCCCTGCGCTGGACGGCGCTCTGGGAGCGCCCGGGGGACATTCTTCCCCTGGCGGAGCATCTGCTGGCGCTCCATGCCAGCCAGATGGGGCTGCCGACGCCGCAGCTCGCAGAGGACGCCCGAGAGCGTCTGATGGCTCACCCCTGGCCCGGCAACGTGCGCGAGCTCGACAACGTGGTGCAGCGCGCCCTGATCCTCTGTCCAGACGGCCTCATCGACTGTGAGCACCTGATCCTGGAGGAGACGGACGAGACCCTGGTGCGGCCGCTCGAGCGGCTGTCAGGGGAGGGGCTTGGCGGCGAACTCAAGCAGCAGGAGCACCAGATCATTCTGGACACCCTGCAGGAGTGCAACGGCAGTCGCAAAGCGGTGGCCGACAAGCTCGGCATCAGCCCGCGCACCCTGCGCTACAAGCTGGCCCAGATGCGTGACGCCGGCATCGAGCTGCCCGCCTAGGCCTGACAGGCGCATGGCCTTGCCGGTCCGGCTCGATTATCATGGGCTCTGACGATCGGAATCCGGCTCCCCGCACAGTGCGTGGGGAGCCCAGCTAGGAGACCCCCATGATCTCTCATCGTAAACTGGAAAGCCTGCTCAACCACCTGCTCGAACCCCATGCCATCAAGGATTACTGCCCCAACGGCCTGCAGGTGGAGGGGCGCGAGCGCATTCGCAAGGTGGTAACCGGCGTCACCGCCAGCCAGGCCCTCATCGATGCCGCCGTGGCCGCCGGGGCCGATGCCATCCTGGTTCATCACGGCTACTTCTGGAGCGGCGAGCAGGCCCAGATCACCGGCATGAAGCAGCGTCGTCTCAAGACCCTCTTGACCCACGACATCAACCTGTTTGCCTACCACCTGCCGCTGGACGTGCACCCCGAGGTGGGGAACAATGCCCAGCTTGCCAGGCTGCTTGGCATCAAGGTGCGTCGCGGCCTCGAACCCTGGAACAGCAAGAGCGTCGCCATGGTGGGCAAGCTGGAGGAGCCCATGAGCGGCAGCGATTTTGCCAAGCTGATTGCCGAGCGTCTCGGTCGCGAGCCGCTTCATTGTGGTGACAGTGGTCCCGAGCTCATCCGCTCCGTGGCCTGGTGCACCGGCGGTGGTCAGAGCTACATCAGCCAGGCGGCGGAGCAGGGCATCGATGCCTTCATCTCCGGCGAAGCCTCCGAGCAGACCATCCACACCGCCCGCGAGATGGGCATGCACTTCTACGCCGCAGGCCACCACGCCACCGAACGTTACGGCGTCAAGGCGCTGGGAGAGTGGCTCGCCACTGTACACGGGTTGGAGGTGACCTTTATCGATATCGACAATCCGGTGTAGGGCCGATTAGCCGCGCAGCGGCGTCATCGGACGTGATGACAGCCATTGCGCTGGTCGATGGAAATGACAAGGGAGGCCTGAGCCTCCCTTGTTGTGTCTTACGGCTGCTAGCGGTTACTCGCTGGCATAGCCTGCCAAGCCAAGCTGCTTGCCATCGAGGAAGGCAGACCCTTCTCGCATCTGCAAGCGCCCTTCACAGAACCACTGCACCACCAGGGGGTAGATGCTGTGCTCCTGCACCTGGACCCGGGCCGCCACCTCGTCTGCACTGTCCCCTTCGAAGATGGGGACCCGTGCCTGGAGGATCACCGGGCCGCCGTCGAGCTCTTCGGTGACGAAGTGGACGCTGGCGCCGTGCTCGTCATCACCGGCCTCGATGGCGCGCTGGTGGGTGTGCAGACCCTGGTATTTCGGCAGCAACGAGGGGTGGATGTTGATCATCCTCCCCGCGAAGTGACGCACGAGGTCGGCGCTCAGGATCCGCATAAAGCCGGCCAGCACCACCAGATCCGGCTGATAATCCGCCATCAGGGCCAGCAGGGCGGCATCATACTCCTCCCGGCTGGCGAACTGCTGCTGGGTCAGGATGGCGGTTGCCACCCCGGCTTCCCTGGCACGCACCAGGCCATAGGCATCAGCCTTGTTGCTGATGACGCCGACCACCTGACCGGCAATCTTGCCGCCGGCACAGCCGTCGAGGATGGCCTGCAGGTTGCTGCCGCTGCCTGAGATGAGGACGAGGATGCGTTTCATAGGGGAGGTCATCTGGCCGTTGATACGATCATTCATTGAATGATGACCTGCTCCTCACCATCGGCCGCCTTGGCGATGTGGCCGATGTGCCAGGCGTTCTCGCCTTCGGCCTTGAGCAGGGCCAGGGCCTTGTCCAGCTGATCCGCCGGCAGGGCGATGATCATGCCGACGCCGCAGTTGAAGGTGCGATACATCTCGTGGCGGGTGACGTTGCCTGCCTGTTGCAGCCAGCTGAACACCGCCGGCCACTGCCAGCTCTGCTCGTCGATGACCGCCTGGGTGTTGGCGGGCAGCACGCGCGGGATGTTCTCCCAGAAGCCGCCGCCGGTGATGTGGGACAGGGCGTGGATCTCGCACTCCTTGATGAGCTTGAGCACGGGCTTCACGTAGATGCGGGTCGGCTCCAGCAGGGCGTTGGCCAGGGTGGTATCACCCAGCGGCTGCTGCACGTCGGCCTTGGAGACTTCCAGGATCTTGCGAATGAGGGAGAAGCCGTTGGAGTGGGGACCGCTGGCGGCCAGGGCGATCAGGGCATCCCCTTCGCCAACCTTGCTGCCGTCGATGATCTCGCTCTTTTCCACCACGCCGACGCAGAAACCGGCGATGTCGTAATCTTCCCCTTCATACATGCCAGGCATTTCGGCAGTTTCACCGCCAACCAGGGCACAGCCGGACTGTTCGCAGCCGGCGCCGATGCCGGTGACCACGGCAGCGGCAGTGTCCACGTCCAGTTTGCCGGTGGCATAGTAGTCGAGGAAGAAGAGGGGCTCGGCGCCCTGCACGATGAGGTCATTGACGCACATGGCGACCAAGTCGATCCCCACGGTGTCGTGCTTCTTCAGGTCGATGGCCAGACGCAGCTTGGTGCCCACCCCGTCGGTACCGGAGACCAGTACCGGTTCCTTGTAGCCAGCAGGGATTTGACACAGGGCCCCAAAGCCGCCAAGACCACCAAGGACTTCAGGACGACGAGTGCGTTTTGACACGCCCTTGATACGTTCAACCAGTGCATTGCCGGCATCGATATCTACGCCAGCATCCTTGTAGCTCAGTGAGGTTTTGTCAGTCACGCGTATTCCCCGTCATATAAAGAAGTGGAGGGTAAAATTCGGGGCGTATTCTATCAGCGGGCACGAAAAACCAGAAAGAAAATCGTTTGCGCGTTTTTGAATCGAAAAGCTCTACAAGCCGTGGCTTTTGTTGTATGATTCCGCGATTTTTTTGGCGCCGGTTAGAGGAGATAATAATGAAAGTCGTTGAAGTCAAACACCCCCTGGTCAAGCACAAGATCGGCCTGATGCGCGAAGGCGACATCAGCACCAAGCGTTTCCGTGAACTGGCCAAGGAAGTGGGCAGTTTGTTGACCTACGAAGCGACCTCTGACTTCGAAACCGAAAAAGTGACCATCGATGGCTGGAACGGCCCTGTGGAAGTTGACCAGATCAAGGGCAAGAAGGTCACCGTCGTGCCCATCCTGCGCGCCGGTCTTGGCATGATGGACGGGGTGCTGGAGCACATGCCGAGTGCCCGCGTCAGCGTGGTCGGTATCTATCGCGATGAAGAGACCCTGCAGCCTGTCCCCTACTTCGAGAAGATCGTCAGCAACATCGAAGAGCGTCTGGCCCTGGTCATCGACCCCATGCTGGCCACCGGCGGCTCCATGATCGCCACCATCGATCTGCTCAAGAAGAAAGGTTGCCAGTCCATCAAGGTGCTGGTGCTGGTTGCCGCCCCCGAAGGCATCAAGGCGCTGGAAGCCGCTCACCCTGACGTGGAGCTGTTCTGTGCCTCCATCGACCAGGGGTTGAACGAGAAAGGCTATATCGTCCCGGGTCTGGGGGATGCTGGCGACAAGATCTTCGGCACCAAGTAAGCATCACCCCATCGCCGCGCCCAAGGCGCGCAAACGGAGCCGGCACCCTGCCGGCTCCGCTGTTTCTCCCCCCTTTGCTTGCTGCCATGCGCGCCTTGCCGCTACCATAAGCACCATCCCCCATTTCGAGAATCTTCTTTATGCTGAAACGCTTAGCGACTCTCCTCTGCTGCTGTCTGCCACTCGTGGTGTCGGCCGCCCAGGTAACCGACCTCTATCAGGGCAAGGCTCCCACCAGTGGCGACATGACGGCCGCCCAGTCCCAGGCGCTGGGGGATGTGCTCGTCAAGGTGACGGGCAAGCGCGATATCCTCACCCAGCCGGATGTGGTGAAGGCCCTGGCGGCGCCGGCGGATTACGTGCAGCAATACAGCTATCAGGACATCGGCTCGGTCAAGTTTCTCAAGGCGGATTTCAATGTGGCCAAGGTGAACGCCCTGGTCGGCCAGAGCAAGTTTGCCCTGCTGGGCCCGGTGCGGCCGCAGGTCGCCATCTGGCTGGTGGTCGACGAAGGGGAGCGGCGCATTCTGCCGGATCAGTCCGGCGATGGCTGGTCCGAGGCGCTGCGTGCCCAGACCCAGGCCATGGGGCTGCCGGTCAGTCTCCCGCTGATGGACTTGGATGACAACATGGCGGTCAATGCCACCGATGTCTGGGGCCGCTTTGCCGATCCCGTGCTCAAGGCGAGCCAGCGTTACGGCGCCGAAATGGTGGTGCTCGGCAAACTCACCCCGGAGGGGGAGGCCTGGAGCATCGACTGGGGTCTTTATGGGACCAAGCCGGGGGCGCAGGCAGGAGAGCTGACCGAGCTGACCAAGGGCTCGGGTTCAGGTACCCAGGCCGAGGTGGCAAAGGGCTTTGCCGATGCCCTGGCCGGTTGGCTGGTGCAGCAGTACGGTACCCGTCTCTCCGGTGTCGCCTCCAGCCAGACCCTGGTGGTGGAGGGGCTGTCCGACATCGATGGCATGATCCAGATCCAGAAGCTGCTGCAGGGGATGGCCAGTGTCACCAAGGTGGCCATCGGCAAGCTGGAAGGGGACAAGGTGACCTTCAACCTCTCGCTGCAGGGGGACAAGGCCGAGCTGGTGAGGGGGTTGCAACTGGAGAGCCGGCTGCATCAGGTGGAGGACAACGAGAGCGGCCTGCGCTATCAATGGTCGCAGCCCTGATCCCGGGGAAGGATCCTGACCGCCCGGCATGGTCCGGGCGGTTCTCTATCTGCCCCGCTGGTGATACACTTGCCCGCAAATATCACAGTCAAAGCCCAACGAGTGAAGCAACCGGCCCAACTGTCTTTAGCCGTACAACTACCGGATGATGAAACCTTCGTCAGTTTTTATCCCGGCAACAACGCCCATCTGATCACCGCCCTCAAGAATGCGGCCATCGGTCAGGGCTCGCCCTTCCTCTATTTCTGGGGAGCCAAGGGGTCGGGCCGCTCCCATCTGCTCCATGCTACCTGTGCCGAGGTCAACGCCCGCGACGCGGCGGCGGCCTATCTCTCCCTCGATCAGTTCGAACAGCTCGACCCCAGCATGCTCGATGCTTTGGAGAGCCTGCCCCTGGTCTGTCTTGACAGCCTGGAGACGATCGCCGGCAACGCCCTCTGGGAGCGGGCCCTGTTCGACTTCTACAATCGCTGGAAGGAGAAGGGGGAGGGGACGCTCATCGTTACCGGCTGCAGCGCGCCACGCAAGCTGGGGCTGCAACTGCCGGATCTCGCGTCCCGTCTCGACTGGGGAGTGAGCTTCCACCTCGACGAGCTGGACGACGAGGGCAAACTCAGCGCCCTGCAACTGCGCGCCGAGCTGCGGGGTTTCAAGCTGCCCATCGACGTGGGCCGTTTCCTGCTCAACCGCCTCTCCCGCGACATGCGCACCCTGCTTGCCACCCTCAATCGTCTCGACAACGCCTCCTTCCGTGCCAAGCGCAAGCTGACCATCCCTTTCGTCAAAGAGATCCTCGAGCTCTGAAAACCTATCCCATTAGGCTATCTTATTCGCCATTTTGAACCTGGGCAGTGCTCGAAATCCTCACGTACTACAGTACGCTCCGGTTTCTGCGCGCTGTCCGTGTTCAAACTGCCTTCAACGATTACGCCTACTGGGAGAGGTTCTAAGCCCCATAACGACAAACCCCGGGACTTGGCCGGGGTTTGTTTGCGAGCATTACACAGCTATCAGTGGAACTGATCTTCTTCGGTCGAGCCGGTCAGCGCGGTCACCGACGACTGGCCGCCCTGAATGACGGTGGTCACCTTGTCGAAGTAACCGGTACCCACTTCCTGCTGGTGTGCCACGAAGGTGTAGCCCCGCTCGGCGGCGGCGAATTCCGGCTGCTGCACCATCTCGACATAGTGCTTCATTCCCTCGCCACGGGCGTACTGGTAGGCCAGCTCGTACATGTGGAACCACATGTTGTGGATACCCGCCAGGGTGATGAACTGGTACTTGTAGCCCATGTCGGAGAGCTCCTGCTGGAAGCGGGCGATGGTGGCATCGTCCAGGTTCTTCTTCCAGTTGAAGCTCGGGGAACAGTTGTAGGCCAGGATCTTGTCCGGGTACTGGGCCTTGATGGCCTCGGCAAATTTTCGCGCCTCGTCCAGATCGGGCTTGGCGGTCTCGCACCACACCATGTCGGCGTAAGGGGCGTAGGCCAGGCCGCGGGAGATGGCCTGCTCGATGCCGGCCTGCACCTTGTAGAAGCCCTCACTGGTGCGCTCACCGGTCAGGAAGCCGGCATCGTAGGGATCGGCATCCGTGGTCAGCAGATCCGCTGCGTTGGCGTCGGTGCGGGCGATGACCAAGGTGGTGGTGCCGCAGACATCTGCCGCGAGGCGAGCCGCGACAAGCTTTTGCACCGCTTCCTGGGTCGGGACCAGTACCTTGCCGCCCATGTGGCCGCACTTTTTCACGGACGCGAGCTGATCTTCGAAGTGCACGCCGGCGGCGCCCGCTTCAATCATCCCCTTCATCAGCTCGAAGGCGTTCAACACGCCGCCGAAACCGGCTTCAGCATCCGCCACGATGGGCAGGAAGTAGTCGATGAAGCCCTTGTCCTCTGGTCCAACCTTGTTGGCCCACTGGATCTGGTCGGCCCGGGCGAAGGAGTTGTTGATGCGCTCCACCACGGAGGGGACGGAGTTGGCCGGGTAGAGGGACTGATCCGGGTACATGGTGGAGGAGAGGTTGTTGTCCGCCGCCACCTGCCAGCCGGAGAGATAGATGGCTTCGATGCCGGCCTTGGCCTGCTGCACCGCCTGGCCGCCGGTCAGGGCGCCGAGGCAGTTTACATAGCCTTTCTTGGCGCCGCCGTGGATCAGCTCCCACAGTTTGTCGGCGCCGCGTTGGGCCAGAGTGTGTGCCGGCTGCAGGCTGCCACGCAGGTTCACCACGTCCTCGGCGCTGTAGCCGCGCTTGATCCCTTTCCAGCGGGGGTTTTCTGCCCAGTCTTTCTCGATAGCCTGGATCTGTTGCTCACGGGTCAGTGCCATATCAGTTCCCTCTTTCATTGATTTCACGTTTCCATTGACTTGTTATGGGGGCCGTTACCGGCCCGGGTTTCACAGCCGCTCGTAGCCGGGCAGCGTCAGAAAATCGATGAGTGTGTCGGCGCAGGTGATCTCGTCCATCAGGGCGCTCGCCTCGGCGAAACGGCCCGATTGCCAGCGGGCCTCGCCCACTTCGCCTCTGACCACCTCCTGCTCCTCGGCCAGCATCTGGCGGAACAGCGCCTTGGTCACTGCCTGACCGTTGGAGAGGGTCTTGCCGTGGCGGATCCACTGCCAGATGGAGGTGCGGGAGATCTCGGCGGTGGCGGCATCTTCCATCAGTCCGTAGATGGGCACGCAGCCATTGCCGTTGATCCAGGCTTCCAGATATTGCAGGGCGACGCGGATATTGGTGCGCATGCCCGCCTCGGTGCGATCACCCTCACAGGGGGCCAGCAGATCGGCGGCCGTGATGGGGGCATCTTGCTCGCGCAGCACGCCGATCTGGTTCTGGGCACCCGCCGGAATGGTGGCGTTGAACACCGCCATGGCGGTATCGGCCAGACCGGGGTGGGCGACCCAGGTGCCATCGTGGCCGTTGTCGGCCTCGCGCTGCTTGTCCGCGTGCACCTTGGCAAACACCTGTTCGTTGACGGCCGCGTCCTTGGCCGGAATAAAGGCAGCCATGCCCCCCATCGCCAGCGCGCCGCGCTTGTGGCAGGTCTTGATGAGGAGTCGCGAGTAGGCAGAGAGGAACGGCTTGTCCATGGTCACCACCTGACGATCCGGCAGGACGCGATCCGGGTGGTTTTTCAAGGTCTTGATATAGCTGAAGATGTAGTCCCAGCGACCGCAGTTGAGGGCGACGATGTGATCCTTCATCTGATAGAGCAGCTCATCCATCTCGAACACCGCCGGCAGGGTTTCGATGAGCACGGTGGCCTTGATGGTACCGCGGGGCAGACCGAATTTGTCCTCGGTCCAGGCGAACACCTCGCTCCACCAGCGCCCTTCCAGATGGCTCTGCAGCTTGGGTACGTAGAAGTAGGGACCGGAGCCCTTGGCCAGCAACGCCTTGTGGTTGTGCAGGAAATAGAGGGCGAAGTCGAACAGGCCGCCGGGAATGGGGGCACCATCAAAGGTGACGTGCTTCTCCGGCAGATGCAGACCGCGCACCCGGCAGATGAGCACGGCCGGATTGGGATTCAGGGTATAGGCCTTCCCCTCCGGGCTCTGGTAGGCAATGGTGCCGTTGACCGCATCGCGCAGGTTGATCTGGCCCTCGATCACCTTGTTCCACGCCGGGGCCAGTGAGTCCTCGAAGTCGGCCATGAAGACCTTGACGTTGGCGTTGAGGGCATTGATCACCATTTTGCGCTCGACCGGGCCGGTGATCTCCACACGGCGGTCCTGCAGATCGGCGGGGATGCCGCGCACCGTCCAGTCACCATCGCGAATGTGGGCGGTCTCTGGCAGGAAGTCCGGCAACTCGCCGCCATCGATACGGGCCTGGCGTGCGACTCGCTGCTTCAGCAGCTCATTGCGTTGGGGAGCGAAACGTTCCACCAGTTCGGACACCAGGGCCACCGCATCCGGCGTCAGGATCTGCGCGTAATCGGGAAGCATCTCGCCTTGAATGCGCAGGCGGGTGCTGCTGATGGTCTGGGCCGGTGCCGACATAGTGGGTACTCCTCCAAAAGTTACATTTTGAATTTATTAACTACGGCTAACGTCTATATCCCTTTCTTTCAAACTCCCCATAACAGCGGGGTAACACGATTCATAAGGTGCAAAAGAATGGTGGATTCGTCAACTTGATTTTTAAAACAGGTGTTTTTTGATGATAGTTAAGATGCTGTTTTAAATGGATTTATGTGATTAGTGCAAAAGCTCTTTGCAGATGGTTATGCTCTTGGGTTGCCGGGGCGGCAGGGGGGAGGATTTCGGTAGAGGGGATGGGTTAAAAATGTAATTAATTACGTAATAAAATTACAAATGCAAAAACAAATCCCGACATTACTCCAAGCTTTGCAAAAACAGCTGTATGAAATGCCTTCGTTCAATCCAGCCTGCATGGGGGCTATGAAGTAACCGGGTAGTGAACTGGCGTTTAAAACTAAAATGTCAAATTGAGTCAAAATGGCGAAGGCGAACAGGAGAGAGGGAAATGACGAGCAATAACGTAGGTTTGTATCACGGCGTGTCCATGAAGGAGAGGGAGGTTGGAACGCAGCAGATGGTCAATTAAACTGATTTTTGAAGAAAAAATAGCATTTTGTCGTTTTTTGCGGTGGCGGTCTGTTTGCCTGGGTCAAGGGTGGTGCCGGACAGCAAAACCGGCGTCTTGAACCGCACTATGGCACGGGCTCGTCTTAGTAATCTTCATCCGGGGCGGCGAGATCGATCACATCGAGGTGCACTGAACTGCCAAACTCGTGCTCTGCGGAATCGAGCTCGGAGGGCGTGGGGGAGATCAGGGGCTGAACGGGCTGGGAGTCAACAGCTTGGGTCATGGATGCTTGCCTCATTGATTGCAAGCCGGTCGGTGATTCCATCACCCTAGTGTCCACCTCCCTGTTTTTATGGCCGGCGGAAAAGTTGCGTATCCTAGCGGCACTTTATGAAAGCTTCAAGTGGTTCTGTATAAAATTCATGCCAATAAAAAGCGGCGACCTGATGAACGGGGGAGGCGAGAGGGAAAAGAGGCAAGCGTCGGGCGTGCAGGCAAAAAAATAGCCCAGTCGTTTGACTGGGCTATTCTCGGGGAATTTGGTCGGTGTGAGAGGATTCGAACCTCCGACCCTCTACACCCCATGCAGATGCGCTACCTGGCTGCGCTACACACCGACGGA
>NZ_JBFOCW010000064.1:0-85801 GCF_040908005.1 Aeromonas sp. s1(2024)
TGCGCCTGTTGTGGGCATACTGCGAAGGATAACCGCCAGACGCAAAGCCAGTTTAAATGCGCTGCGTGTGGTTATGAGGCGAACGCCGATGTGAACGGCGCTCGCAATATTTTAGCGGCGGGACACGCCGTTTTAGCCTGTGGAGGCGTGGTGCAATCAGGCCGCCCGATGAAGCAGGAACCCGGTACTGCGCGAGCAGCTATCACCCAGTAATGGGAATCCCCCTCCTGTGACGCGAAGCGCTAAGGTGGGGGAGGATGTCAACGAATCGGTCTATTGCCTGGACCCGGATTAGAACCTCATCGAGATCAGCCGCTATTGCTGAGCTCTTGGCACCTTGCGATTTGTGTCATTGCTCCCTGGTGCGCCCCTTGCGCAGCAGAGGGATCACGGTGAGCACCATGCCGGTGAAGAGCAGCAGATAGCCCAGGGGCAGCAGGGCAAAGGGCTCGTGCAGGAAGCCCTGGGCATCGAGGGTGGAGCCCAGCAGGTTGAAGGCCACAAAGCAGCCGAGCCCGGCCAGGATCAGCAGGGCACCTGTTTTCATCGTCATCTTGTCATCCTCGTCAGCGAGATGGAGCGGATGGGAGACTTTCATGCCTGGGTGAAGAGAGTGTGAAGTCGCGCCAGGCACAAAACACAACGGCAGCCCAAGGGCTGCCGTTGTGTTGAGGGTGAAGCCCCGGGCCAGGGCGCTCAGCAGACCCCTTGCGCCAGCATGGCGTCGGCGACCTTGACGAAGCCGGCAATATTGGCGCCGCTTTCGTAGTTCACATGGTCATCATCCTGACCGTAACGGACACAGGTGGCATGGATACTGGTCATGATCCCCTTGAGGCGGGCGTCCACCTCCTCCCGGGTCCAGGAGAGGCGCTGGGCATTCTGGCTCATCTCGAGGCCCGAGGTGGCAACCCCGCCGGCGTTGGCCGCCTTGCCCGGGGCGAACAGCACCTTTGCTTCGTGGAAGAGGCGGATGGCGGCGGCGCTGGAGGGCATGTTGGCCCCCTCGGCCACCAGCTGCACGCCGTTGGCAATAAGCTGCGCCGCATCTTCGGCATCTAGCTCGTTCTGGGTGGCGCAGGGGAGGGCGACGTCGGTCGCCAGGTGCCAGGGGGTGCGGCCGCTGAAGAACTCGAGCCCGAGCTCGTGGGCGTAATCCGCCACCCGCTTGCGCTGCTCGTTTTTAAGCGCCATCAGACGGGCCAGCTTCTCGGGGGTGAAGCCGTCCGGATCATAGACGGTGCCGCCGGAGTCGGAGGCGGTGATGACGCGGGCGCCGAGGGCCATCGCCTTCTCGATGGCGTATTGGGCCACGTTGCCCGAGCCCGACACCGAGACCCGCAGGCCATCGAGGGACTGGCCGCGATGGGCCAGCATGGCGTCGACAAAGTAGAGCAGGCCGTAGCCGGTGGCTTCCGGACGAATGAGGCTGCCGCCAAAGGAGAGTCCCTTGCCGGTGAAGACGCACTCGGCGCTGTTGGTGAGCTTCTTCATCATGCCCGCCATGTAGCTCACCTCGCGCCCGCCCACCCCGATGTCGCCCGCCGGCACGTCGGTGTTGGCCCCCAGGTGGCGATAGAGCTCCAGCATGAGGGCCTGGCAGAAGCGCATCACTTCTCCTTCGCTCTTGCCCTTGGGATCGAAGTCGCTGCCCCCCTTGCCGCCCCCCATGGGCAGGGTGGTGAGGGCGTTCTTGAAGGTCTGCTCGAAGGCGAGGAATTTCAGCACCGAGAGATCCACCGAGGGGTGGAAGCGCATGCCGCCCTTGAAGGGGCCGATGGCGGAGCTGTGCTGCACCCGGTAGCCGCGATTCACCTGCACCTGGCCCTGGTCATCCACCCAGCTCACCCGAAACTGCACCAGGCGCTCGGGTTCCACCAATCGCTCCAGCAGGCCGTGTTGCAGGTAGCGGGGGTGGCGCTCCACATAGGGCCAGATGGAGGCGATCACCTCGCTCACGGCCTGGATGAACTCGGGCTGGTGAGGGTTGCGGCTGGCGACCTGGGCCAGGAAGGCCTCCTGGGAGAGGGAATGACTCATCTTTAACTCCTGTCGTGAATGATGAAAGTGGCGTCCTGCCAGAGAGGGGACCATGCCCGTCTTCAGGGTTCGCGGGGCTCAAGGGGCCCGTTGTTGCGCCCCGATGGGGGTGTCATTTCCCGTCGTCGGCGGGTCAGAGCAGATAATTCGCGATGACCAAAATCTTTTTATGCATTTTTTCTGGATAAATATCAAGCGTTAGATCATCTGGCTATCTGCCGAAGGCCGCACCCTATCTTCGGCGGCGGGGGCCCGGCCCATGAAGTGAGCACCATGAAGTGAAAAGAGGCGGGGAGTGCGCGGTGCAGCCCAATCAGGGCCGCGGCGTCACCGCACGCTGGATAATGGGGGGCCTGCTGCTGCATCAGGGGCAGCACCCCCTGTGAGCCAGCGGGCAGGGGGCGACGGGGCCGGGCGCGGGCCCGTGCAATGTGCTACTGTAGCGGCGTTTTTTGCCGAACATGCAGGGCGCAGGCCCTTATTTCATGGAGTTGTATGCAGACGAACCCGACCACAGCGCGGCTGATCCAGCCAGCCATTCTCAAGGCCCATCCGACCCGGGAGGTGACCCATGCTGGCCGATGAATCCATGCGCCTGAACAAATACATCAGCGAGAGCGGCATCTGCTCCCGTCGTGAGGCCGATCGTTTCATCGAGCAGGGCAACGTCTTCATCAACGGCAAGCGGGCCGGGGTGGGAGATCAGGTGTTTGCCGGGGATCTGGTCAAGGTCAACGGTCAGGTGATCGAGCCGCGCGAAGCCGACAGCCTGGTCTTCATCGCCCTCAACAAGCCGGTGGGCATCGTCAGCACCACGGAGGCGGGGGAGAAGGACAACATCGTCGACTTCGTCAACCACAGCACCCGCATCTTCCCCATCGGTCGCCTCGACAAGGACTCCCAGGGGCTCATCTTCCTCACCAACCACGGGGATCTGGTGAACAAGATCCTGCGGGCGGGCAACGATCACGAGAAAGAGTACCTGGTGACCGTGGACAAGCCGGTGACCGACGAGTTCGTCCGGGGCATGGCGGCCGGGGTGCCCATCCTCGGCACCGTCACCAAGAAGTGCAAGGTGAAACGAGAGGCGCCCTTCGTGTTTCGCATCACCCTGGTGCAGGGGCTCAACCGCCAGATCCGCCGCATGTGCGAGCACTTCGGCTTCGAGGTGACCAAGCTCGAGCGCATCCGCATCATGAACGTCAGCCTCAAGGGGCTGCCGGTGGGGGAGTGGCGCGACCTCACCGACGACGAGCTGATCGAGCTGTTCAAGCTCATTGAGGACTCCTCCTCCGAGGCGAAACCGGCCAAGGGGGCTCAGGTTGCCAAGCCCAAGGCGGCTGCGGCCGGCACCCCGGCCCAGGGCAAGAAGCCGCGGCGCAGCGACGATCACGAGATTGGCGGGCGGCCCAATGTGCCGGGTCCCGAGGCCTTCGAGAAGAAGAGCCCCGCAGGCAAGGGCGGGGCGGGCAAAGGGGCTGCCAGCAAAGGGGCAGCAGGTAAAAGCGCGCCCGGCAAGGGGGGCAAACCCGCCCCGGGCAAACCGCGGCCAGGGCAGGGCGGGCGCCAGAAGAAGGGGCGCTGAGCGCCAGGCCTTCCCGCACCCTGATGCACAACACCGGCCTTGGCCGGTGTTGTGCTTTCTGGCCCCCAAGGCCGGTGCTCGCCGGATCAGGCAGGTTTGTGGCCTGCCGTCTGCACAGCCATGGCCTGCTCCGGGGGCAGGCCCATGGCCCTTGGGTAGTGGCGCGGGTTGAGACGCACCACCAGCAGGCTCATCAGGACCAGGGCGCCGAGCTGCCACTGCCAGGCGGCGGCGAAGTCACCGCTTGCATGGTGCAGGCGGGCCGCCACCCAGGGGCCGGTAGCCGCCACCATGAAGCCGACGCCCTGCATCAGGGCGCAGAGGGCGCCCGCCCGGCGCGGGTCGGGCAGGTGATCCAGCGCAATCACCATGATGAGGGAGAAGCTCCCCCCAAGCCCGGCGCCGCACAGCAAACACCAGAGCAGGGGGGCGGTCTGAGGAGCGAGCCAGAGGCCGCCAAAGCCCGCCAGCTGCATGGCGATGGCCAGCGCCATCCAGGGGCGGCGGTCCAGCCGACCGGCTGCCAGCAGGGGCAGGCCAAGGCCGCTCGCGGTCTGGGCCAGGGCGAGCCAGGCCACCAGCTCGCCCCCTTGCTGGGCGCTCCAGCCCGCCGCCATGTAGGCCGGGGCCAGCCAGGCTACGACGATGCCGTAGCCGCTGTTGATGATGCCAAAGCAGGCGATGAGCAGCCAGGTGCGGGGCAGGGGGAGCAGCCGCTGCTCCCCGGTGGGGGCGGGCGTGCTGGCCGGGGCAGGCAGGGGCACCCGCCAGGCCAGCCAGCCGAGGGCCAGCAGCACCGGCAGGCCCCAGAGCGCCAGCGCCCGAGACCAGTCCAGATACTCGGCAAGGCGCGGGGTGAGCACGGCCCCGAGCGCCCCGCCCCCCATCATGCAGGCGGAGAAGATCCCCATCACCAGGGGCACCTTTTGGGCGAACCCCTCCTTGATGAGGCCGGGCAGTACCCCCTGCACTAGGGCCGAGCCCAGCCCGCACAGGGCGGCGCTGGCGATGAGCAGGGCGCCGCTCGCCAGATCGACGCGCAGGGCGCTGCCAAGGGCGAGCAACAGCAGGGCCGTCCCGAGCAGGGGGCGCGGGCCCGTGCGACCCAGGAGCGCCGGGGTGAGCAGCACGCCGACCCCGATAAGCCAGAGGGGCAGCAGGGTGACCCAGGCCAGGGTATCTACCCCGAGGGCCAGCCTCGCGTCGATGCGAGGGGCCAGGGGGCCGATGGCGGTGAGGAAGGGGCGCAGGTTGAGGGCGATGAGGATCACCAGCACCAGCAAGGCGCCGCTGCCCGGGGGGAGGCGGCGCTTATGCATGGGGCAGGGGACCGTAGAGGGTTTCGGCCGCGATGGGGCTCGCCAGCTTGATGAGGGGCAGGGGCGGCGGGCACAGGGGCAGTCGCAGGGCCGCGTAGGCCGCGCGGCTGTCATAGCCGAAGGGGGCGGCATCGTCGTTGTCAAAGGCGTAGTAGACCGCCTGGATGCCGTTCATCACCAGGGCCGACAGGCACATGGGGCAGGGGTGCCCGCTGGCATAGACGATGGCCCCGGCCAGCGGCCCCTGGCGACTCCCTTCCCGCAGCGCTTCCAGCTCCGCGTGACGGGTGGGGTCCCCCGCCTCCAGCATGCGGTTGACGGCGCTCGCCACCAGCCGGTTCTCCCTCACCAGCAGGGCGGCGAAGGGGCGCCCCCCTTGCTGGCGATGGGTCAGGGCCAGGTGCAGGGCCTGCTCCAGCCACTCCTGATGGCTGGGGGCCGAGGCGGCGGTGAGGGAGTTGAGGAGGCGGGCACCGGACTGGGAAGGAGGTGGCATGGTCATATCCTGGCAAAAAGGGGGAGGACAGCAGCCTAGAGGGTCGCCGCATCATTTGGAAATTAAATGATAAAATGACTTCCAGTGGTTTTATAAATGGAGATTGCTCATGGAGCGCCCCCTGCTGGACCCCCAATTGCTGCAGAGCTTCGTCGCCATCGTCGAAACCGGCAGCTTTACCCGCGCCGCCGAGCGTATCCACCTCACCCAGTCCACCCTGAGCCAACAGATGCGCCGCCTGGAGCAGCAGCTGGGTTGCACCCTGCTCGACCGATCCGGCCGCCAGGTGGTGACCACGGCCCAGGGGGAGACCCTGCTCGGGCTGGCGCGCCGCATCCTGGGGCTGCTGGCCCGGGCGGGGGAGCGGGTGAGCGAGGCGAGCCACCCCCTGCGCCTCGGGGTGCCGGAGGATTTTGCCGCGGGGGCCATGACCCCGGTGCTGGCCGCCTTCGCCCGCACGCACCCTCAGGTGCGGCTGGAGGTACAAAGCGATCTCAGCCATGCCCTGTGGCAGGCATTCGAAGGGGGAGAGCTGGATCTGGCCCTCATCAAGCAGGGGCGCGGCCAAGGGGAGCCCATCGCCCGCTGGCGCGAGCCCCTGGCCTGGGTTGACAGCCGGGAGTGGCCCGCCGCCGGGCGCGACCCCCTGCCTCTGGTGGTGTTTCCAAGTGAGGGGCTCTACCGGCGCCAGATGACCGACGCCCTGGATGCCGAGGGGATCCCCTGGCGCATCGCCTACGTGAGCGGCAGTCTCGCCAGCCTGCAAGGGGCGGTGAGCGCGGGGATCGGGGTCAGCCTGCTGCCGGCGCGCCTGCTGCAACCGGATCAGGTGGTGCTGGCCCACTGGCCTGCGGTGCACTCGGTGGAGCTGGCCCTGCACCAGGGGCCGGGCACGAGCGAGCCCCTCGCCCGGCTGGGGGAGGCGCTGATCGCGCTCTGTGACGAGGTGATGGGGCCGAGGTAGCCCGGGCGGCCAGGGGTCAGGCCAGGGCCTGTTTTGGTACCACGGCGAGCCAGATTTCCACTTCGCCGCTGCCGGTGACGGCGTCAAAGCGGGCGCCGTAGCGCTCGAAATCCGGCTGCTGGGCAGATTGATAGTCCGATTGCGCGAGCCACGCCAGGGCCTGGCGCCAGGTGTGTGGCAGGGTCGCGACATGCCCCTCATGCAAGAAAATGGCGTAGGTCTGGGGGGCGATGCGCATGCGGCCAAGCCCGGGAGGCAGCACCTCCAGGGCGGCGACCTCCACCCCGCAGAGGTATTCGCAGTGGGTGTCGGTGGCGGCGCAGATGACGCCATAGGCGTGCTCCCCGAGCTGGCCCGGCAGGGGAAGCAGGGCGCTGAGGTCGCGCCACTGGCCGGCGAAGTCCCCCTGCTCGAAGGGGTGGTGACGGCGCAACCCCCCGAGGAGCATGGCGCGGCCTTGTTCGATGCGAATGGGGGCTGACATGGTGCCTCCTGCGGGGGCGCTCAGGCCTCCCGACCTTCCTCGAGCTTGCGCTCATAATCCCGGCGAACGATGGCGAGTGCCGCCAGGGCCAGCGCGGGGGCGATGTGGTTGGTTTCCAGCAGTTCGATCAGATCCACCGCGAGCTGGACCTCGGGGGGGGCATTTTCCAGGGACATCTTGGGTTCTCAAGGGCAAGGGTGGTCGCCATTATAGCGCCCGGCGGCGCGAAGACACGCCCCGGCTGCCCGGGGCGGGACGGGTCACATGTGCTGGCGCATCTCCTTGTCCAGCTCCTCGCGCAGGGCCATCAGCTTTTTGGCGTACTGCTGCAACTGCAGATCGCTCTCGCTCACCGGCTGCCACTGGGGCACCGGGGTGGGTTTGCCATGCTCGTCCATGGCCACGAAGATGATGATGCAGTGGGTGGTCTTGCGCCGCTCCGGGTCGGTGGGGTGGCGGCTGTAGACATCCACCGCCAGGTGCATGCTGGTGGTACCGGTGTGGATCACCTTGGCGTGCACCTCCACCAGCTGGCCTATCTGGATGGGGCGCAAGAAGCGGATGCCCCCCACATAGACGGTGACGGCATAGCCGCCACACCAGCCGGCGGCGCAGGCGTAGCCGGCCTGGTCAATCCACTTCATCACCATGCCGCCATGGACTTTGCCGCCAAAGTTGACGTCGGCGGGTTCGGCGAGAAATTGCAGGGTCAGTTCACGGGCGCTCATGGTACTTCCTTATGTCGAGGCAAGGGGGGACTCCTTGGCTGTCCCCCGGGGACAATAGCAGCGGGCGGGGCCGACACTGATCCAACCAGCGCCTCTTCTTGTCTGCGCCGTCATTCACCTTGAGTTCAGCGCAGGCGGCCCAGCATGACTCATCACGCGAGGGAGGAGGCCCCATGAAACAGATGCTGGAGCAATTGATGGGAGCTGGCAAGGGCTGGCTCAACGACGGTGGTGACACGCGCAAGGCCCAGATGAAGGGCATGGCGCAGGGGGGATTGGCCGCCGGGGCCATGGCGCTGCTGCTTGGTAACAAGAAGATGCGCAAATATGGCACCAAGGTGGCGGCGGTGGGAGGCGCGGCGGCTCTCGGGGGACTGGCCTACAAACTCTATCAGGACTGGCAGACCCAGCAGTCCACCCCGGCCCAGCCGACCCAGCCCCTGGACACCCTGGAGGGCAAGGCCCTGGATGCCCGCGCCAACCTGCTGGTGCGCGCCATGGTGGCGGCAGCCCGGGCCGACGGCCACATCGATGCCGCCGAGCGCCAGAAGATCCAGGAGTACCTGACCGAACAGGGGGAGCGGGATGCGGCCCGCTGGATTGACGCCGAGCTCTCCCGCCCCCTCGACCCCCATGTCCTGGCGCGAGAAGTGACCGACATGGAGCTGGCGACCGAGGTCTACCTCGCCTCTCTCCTCACCATCGAGGTGGATCACTTCATGGAGCGCGGCTATCTGGACGAGCTGGCGCGGGCCTTGAAGCTGGATGACAACCTCAAGGGAAGCATAGAGCGCCAGGTGGCCCAGCTGGGGGCGTCGGGCTGAGCCCGGGAGTCAGCGGATGCACAAGGCCCCGTCATGGGGCCTTGTCGTTGCCGGGGGCTGTTGATTGCCGTGACGAGCCGATAAGATGCGGGTTCCAAAGGGTGACCGCCGAGCCTCTTTCCTCGCTGGCGACCCTCACTGCAAGGAGCATCAGGTGGACATTCGCAAGGCAACTGAACAGGATATCGACGCCATTCTGGCCCTGAACCGGCAGATAGGTCAGCTCCACTTCGAGCAGGTGCCCGAGGTGTTCTGCCCCCCGTCCCCGGAGGACAGGGCCTTCTTGCTCGGCGCCATTGCCGACGAGGCACGTCTTTTCTGCGTGGCGGTGGTGGCGGGGGAGGTGGCGGGTTTTCTCACCGCCCGCATCGACCTCAACGAGAGCGTCCCCTTTCTCAGCAAGCTGCCCGTCTGCCGCATCACGACCGTGGTGGTGGATGAGGGGCTCCGCTCCCGGGGCATCGGTCGGGCGCTGATCGCCCACGGGGACCAGTGGGGCAAGGCGCGGGGCGCAAGCCAGTTGCGCCTGGAGGTGATGGCTTTCAACGAGCGGGCCAGGGCCCTCTACGAGCAACTGGGCTTCAAGGCCCAGTCACAGACCATGGCCAGATAAGGCGCACTCGCTTGCAAAAGGGCCCGTTACGGGCCCTTGTCGTATGAGGCGTCAGGGGGGCTCTGCCAGGTTTCCCGTTGCCGGGCGATGAGGTCCGCAAGCCGGTTGAGCGCCGCGTCCAGTTGCGGGCTCCAGGGATGGGAGCTGTTGAGGCGCAGGCAGTGGTTGTGCTGGCCCTGGCTGGAGAAGAGGGCCCCGGGGGCGATGGAGACCCCCTGTTCGATGGCGCTGGCATAGAGCGCCCGGCCATCGAGGCGGGCGTCAAATTCGAGCCAGAGAAAGTAGCCCCCGTCGGGGGAGGAGATACGTGCCTCGGGGAAGAGGCGCATCAGGGCTGCCCGCATCTGCTGCTGGCGCTGGGCCAGGGTGTGGCGCAGGCGGCGAAAGTGGGCGTCCACCCCGCCCTGGCGCAACATGTCAGCCAGCGCCAGCTGACTGGGCACATTGGTCGACAGGGTCGACATCAGTTGCAGCCGCTGGATGCGCTCGGCGTGGCGCTTCGCCACCACCCAGCCGACCCGAAAGCCCGGCGCCAGACACTTGGTCCAGGAGCCGCACAGCAGGCTCTCTCCCCGCGCATCCCAATGGGTGATGGGCCTTGGCCGCTCGCGCCCGACATAGAGCTCCGCGTAGACGTCATCCTCCACCAGGGGGACCTGATGGCGGTTGAGCAGCCCCATCAGCGCCTGCTTGTGCTCATCCGGCATGGTGTGGCCGAGGGGGTGCTGCACATTGCCCATCAGCCAGCACGCCTTGACGGGGCGCTGGGCGAGGGCCTCCTCCAGCAGGGCGAGATCGATGCCCACCCCGGGGATCACCGGGATCTCCACCACCTTGAGCTTGAGCCGCTCGATGGCCTGCAGGGCGCCGTAGAAGGTGGGGGACTCCACCACCACCCAGTCGCCGGGCTCGGTCAGCACCTGAAGACTGAGGGAAAGCGCCTCCATGGCCCCCGTGGTGATGATGATCTGCTGGGGATCCACCGCCATCCCCTCGCCGGCGTAGCGCCGGGCGATGGCGCGGCGCAGTGCCTCGTTGCCGGGGGGCAGATCTGCCACCGTGCTGAAGGGATCGAGGCGGCGCATGCAACTGCCGAGGGCCCGACCGAGCTGGGGGTGGGGGAAGAGGGTCGGGTCCGCCACCGCCATGCCAAGGGGCACCAGCTCCCGTGACTTGCTCGCCTGCAGCACCTCGAACACCAGATCGTTGATGTCCACCGAGCCGCTGTAGCGGGCCTGCTGGGGCTGACTCTCCCGCCGGGCCGTGCTCGCGGCCTTGACGTAGTAGCCGGACTGGGGCCGCGCCAGGATGAGGCCCCGGCTTTCGAGCAACTGATAGGCCTGGAGCACCGTCATGGGGCTGAGGCCATGGGTCTTGCAGCTCTGGCGGATGGAGGGGATGCGCTCCCCCGGCTGCCAGAGCCCGCTCGTGATCTGCTGTTGCAGCTGGTCTGCCAACTGGCCGTAGCGGGACATGGTGGGCCCAAACTGTTATAGGTGTTTTTCACTATAACTGCATCTGTTATAGGTGTCATGGACCATGGTGTACTTGGCGGGCGAAAACCTGTCCGTTAAATGCAACATAGAGAGTCATGCATGATAAGCCTGGATGATGTGGTCAGCCTCTCCCGAATACAGTTCGGGGCGACGGCGATGTTCCACTTTCTGTTTGTGCCCCTCACCCTGGGGCTGTCCTGGATCCTGGTGATCGCCGAGTCGGCCTACGTGATGACCGGCAAGGTGATTTACAAGGACATCACCCGCTTCTGGGGCAAGCTGTTTGGCATCAACTTCGTGATGGGGGTGACCACTGGGATCACCCTGGAGTTCCAGTTCGGGACCAACTGGGCCTATTACTCCCACTATGTCGGCGATATCTTCGGCACGCCGCTGGCGGTGGAGGGGCTGATGGCCTTCTTCCTCGAATCCACATTGGTGGGCCTCTTCTTCTTCGGCTGGGACAAGCTCTCCCGCGGTCAGCACCTGCTGGTGACCACGCTGGTGGCGCTCGGCTCCAACCTCTCCGCCCTCTGGATCCTCATCGCCAACGGCTGGATGCAGAACCCGGTCGGCGCCGAGTTCAACCCCATGACCATGCGCATGGAGCTGGTGGATGTGGCCGCGGTCATCTTCAACCCGGTGGCCCAGGTCAAGTTCGTCCACACGGTGGCGGCGGGCTATGTAGCGGCCTCCCTGTTCGTGATGGGGGTGAGCAGCTGGTATCTGCTGCGCGGCATGGAGGTGCGCTTCGCCCTGCGATCCTTTGCCATCGCCTCGGGCTTTGGCCTCGCGGCCATCCTATCTGTCATCGTGCTCGGGGACGAGTCGGGCTATCGCTCGGGGGAGGTGCAGAAGGTCAAGCTCGCCGCCATCGAGGCGGAGTGGGAGACGGAGCCCGCCCCGGCTTCTTTCACCCTGTTCGGCCTGCCGGATCAGCGTGCCGAGACCACCCACGCGGCCATCAAGATACCCTATCTGATGGGCATCATCGCCACCCGCTCCCTGGATGAGCAGGTGACGGGCCTCAAAGATCTGAAAGCGCAGCACGAGGCGCGCATTCGCAGCGGCATGCTGGCCCACGAGGCGCTCGAAGCGATGCGGGCAGATGGCAGCAACCAGGCGGCGCGAGCCACCTTCGAGCGCCACCGCGGCGATCTGGGCTACGGCCTCTTGCTCACCCCCTATGCCAAGGAGATTGGCAAGGCGGACGAGGGGGCCATCGCCAAGGCGGTGGAGGACTCCATCCCCCAGGTGGCGCCGCTGTTCTGGAGCTTTCGCCTGATGGTGGGCATCGGCGTGGCGCTGCTGGCGCTCTTTGCCGCCGCCTTCCTGCAACTGTGCCGGGGCAGGTTGGTGCAATCCCCGCGGCTGCTCAGGGCCCTGCTCTGGTTTATTCCGCTGCCCTGGATTGCCATCGAGGCGGGCTGGTTCGTGGCGGAGTTCGGTCGCCAGCCCTGGACCATCAGCGACGTGCTGCCGGTGTCGGCCTCCGTCTCCCTGCTGCAACCGGGGCAGCTCTGGTTCAGCCTCATCGCCATCTTCTTCATTTACAGCAGCCTGCTGGTGGTGGAGCTGTTCTTGTTGCGTCATGTGATCCGCAAAGGGCCTGCCAGCCTGCAGACGGGTCGTTATCAAGGTGAAGTGTTGCAAAACGGGAGTCCTGCCTGATGGATTACGAAACCCTGAAAGTGATCTGGTGGGGGCTGGTGCTCTTCCTGCTGGTCGGCTTCGTGGTGATGGATGGCTTCGATCTCGGGGTCGGCATGCTGCTGCCCGTGGTCGGCAAGACGGATGACGAGCGGCGGGTGCTGCTCAACAGCGTGGGGCCGGTGTGGGAGGGCAACCAGGTGTGGCTCATCGCCGGTGCCGGCACCCTGTTTGCCGCCTGGTCCCTGGTCTATGCCGCCGCCTTCTCGGCGCTTTACGTGCCCTTCATGTTCCTGCTGTTCGGTCTCTTTTTGCGACCGGTGGGCTTTGACTATCGCAGCAAGCTGCCGGACCCGGTCTGGCGCCGCTGGTGGGACCGCGCCCTGGTGGTGGGTGGTCTGCTGCCGACCCTGGTGTTTGGTGCCACCCTTGGCCTAGTGCTGCAAGGGCTGCCGTTTCGCTTCGATGCGGCCCTTCGCATCCACTATGGCGCCTTTGCGTTCCACTGGCCGCTGCTGTTGACCGCCATGGGGACGGCGCTGGCGCTGCTCTTGCTGCACGGTGCCAGCTTCCTGCAGTGCAAGACCCAGGGGGCCATAGCGGCGCGCAGCGCCCGCCTCGCCCTCTGGCTCGGCCCCCTGGCGAGCGTCCTCTTTGCCCTTGGCGGCGTCTGGCTTGGAGAGATGGCGGGGTATCGCATCACGGCCATCGGCGATCTCAACGGCGCCCTCACTCCGCTGATGAAAGAGGTGGTGGCGGTGCCGGCGGGCTGGCTTGGCAACTTTGTCGCTCATCCGGTGCTCTGGGCCGTGCCTGTGCTCGGGCTCCTGCTGCCCCTGGTGTGCGCGCTGGCAAGCCGCCTCGGCAAGTCCGGGCTGGCGCTCGTTGCCAGCGGCGGTGCCTGCGCCGCCATGATGCTGACCGTGGCCATCGCGCTCTTCCCCTTCGTGCTGCCCTCGTCCCTGGATCCGGCCAGCAGCCTGACCCTGTGGGACAGCACCTCCAGCGAGCGCACCCTGCTTATCATGCTGGGGATCGTCGGGGTACTGATGCCGGTCAACATCGGCTACACCCTCTGGGTATACCGGGTGGTGCGCGGCAGGGTCAGCGCCGAACAGGTGCGCCAGCACGGCCACAGCCTCTACTAATCCGCTTCAACACAAGGATCAACGCGATATGTGGTATTTCACCTGGTTGCTGGGGCTGGGGTTCGCCTTGCTCTGCGGGCTGGTCAACCTGCTCTGGCTGGAGGCGCGCTGGGCCGCCGATGAGGATCTCAAGGAGCCCTGAGTCTCGCATCTTGCCCATGAAAAAGGCCGACACAGGATGTCGGCCTTTTGCTTGCCCGGGGGTCAGGCAAGGGCGGCGCGGCGCTCGCCCGCTTCGCTGACATGGGTGAGGCCGTAGGCCAGCAGCACGATGAGGGCGCCAATCCAGGGGGTGTGCATCAGGCCGAGGTGCTCCACCACGAAACCGCCGACCACGGAGCCCAGCGCAATGCCGACGTTGAAGGCGGCGATGTTGAGGCCGGAGGCCACATCCACGGCATTGGGGGTGTGGCGCTCGGCCTGTTTCACCACCAGTACCTGAAGACCCGGCACGTTGCCAAAGGCGAAGGCGCCCCACACCAGCACGGTGAGTACCGCCAGCACCGGGTGCGGCGCGGTGAAGGTGAGCACCAGCAGCACCAGGGCGAGACCTGCAAACAGCAGCTTCAGCGCAGGCAATGGGCCCATCCGGTCGGCGAGCTTGCCGCCCCAGATATTGCCGACGGCGACCGATACCCCGTACACCAGCAGAATGAGGCTCACCGCGCCGGCGCTAAAGCCGCTCACCTGTTGCAGGATGGGGGCGAGGAAGGTAAACGCCGTGAAGGCACCGCCGTAACCGAGCGCCGTCTTGGCGTAGACCAGCAGCAAGGGCTTCCTGGTGAGCACCGAGAGCTGCTCGCGAACGCTGGAGGCGGCCCCCTTCGGCAGGTTGCCGGGGATCAGCAGCAGGCTGCCCACCATGGCGACGAGGCCGAGCAGGCTCACCACCAGGAAGGTTTCGCGCCAGCCAAAGACCTGACCAATCCAGGTGCCAAGTGGGACGCCAGTCACCAGGGCGACCGTGAGGCCGCTGAACATGATGGCGATGGCGCTGGCCGCCTTCTCTTTGGCCACGAGACCCGTGGCGATGGTGCTGCCTACCGAGAAGAAGACCCCGTGGGCCAGCCCGGTGAGGATGCGGGCCACAATCAGGCTCTCGTACCCGGGGGCCTGCCAGGCCAGCAGGTTGCCGACAGTGAAGAGGGCCATCAGTCCCACCAGCAGCCACTTGCGCGGCAGCTTGCCGGTGAGCGCCGTGAGCACGGGGGCGCCGATGGCCACCCCAAGGGCATAGAGGCTGACCAGAAGGCCCGCCGAGGGGAGCGAGACATTGAGCTGCTCGGCGATGGTGGGGATGAGCCCCACGATCACGAATTCGGTGGTGCCTATAGCAAAGGCACTTAAGGTGAGGGCAAATAACGCCAGTGGCATAACAACTCCTTGGATTGGGACTCCCGACGGGAGAATGGCGCCAGTATGCCGAGGGTGTTTGTTGGTAAAAATGACGACAACGTCAAATTACTTTTGCCAAATCAGCAGCAATGGGACCGTGAAAGTGGGAGTGGCTGAGGTTGCAGAGAGAAGAGGGGGCCGTACAGCGCGAGTTGAGTGCAGAGGTAAAGCGTACAGACCGAACTGGGAATAAAGAGGGAAGGGCAGCGGAAGGTTGCAGGGGAGGGGGCCAGCGGCGCGGGTGGCAGTGACGCGCGGTATTGGGTACAAAAAAAGCGGGAGGCATTGTGCCTCCCGCTTCTGCTGAAAAATACCGTTGAGCGTTACCTGCCCCCTTCTCCCCTTGCGGGAGAAGGGCTGGGGATGAGGGGGATCAATCCCAATCCGGCGCAAAATCCGGGTTGGCACAGCGCTCACCCCGATCCAGGGTGGCGATGGCGGCCATCTCGTCGCTGCTGAGCCGTACCTTCAGCGCAGCCAGGTTGGCGGCCAGATTCTCCCGTTTGGTGGAACTCGGGATCACCGTCATGCCCTGGGCCAGCAGCCAGGCCAGCGACACCTGGGCCGCCGAGACGCCGTGGCGCTTGCCGATCTCCATCAGCAGCGGCTCGGCGAGCACCTTGCCATAGGCGAGCGGCATATAGGCGGTGATGGCGATGCCGTGGGCCTGGCAGAACTCCACCACCTTGCGGTTTTGCAGCAGGGGGTGGATCTCCACCTGCTGGTGGGCGATGGCGCCCGGCCCCAGAATATCGATGGCCTGTTTAAGCTGGGCCACGGTGAAATTGGAGACCCCGATCTCCCGGGTCAGGCCCCGGGCTTTGGCCTCGGCGAGCTGCTCCAGATAGATCGCCATCGGCACCTCATCCTGGGGGGAGGGCCAGTGAATGAGCGCCAGATCCAGATAGTCGGTGCCGAGTTTTTCCAGGCTCACTTCCAGGCTCGGGATCACCTTGCCCGGACCGAACTCGCTGGTCCACACCTTGGTGGTCAGGTAGATATCCTGGCGGGGCACGCCACTCTCGCTCATCAACTGGCCGACTTCGGCCTCGTTGTCATAGATCTGGGCGGTATCGATATGGCGGTAGCCAAGTTCCAGCCCCTGCAGCAGGGAGTCGCGAAGGGGCTGATCTTTCAGGCGGAAGGTTCCAAGACCCAGGTTGGGCATCTTCATCATCAAATTCCTCAAGTTATTGTTTCTACGCTCAATGCTTTGTCTGTTTGCCGGGCCTGCGGTGCAGATCCGGCGGGGAGGGCGCCGGCAGCCTCAGACCCTGTGATAGCGGCGCACCAGGCTGCTGGCAAACCACTCCTGGGTGTCGGCCACGAAGGCGAGAAAATGGGGCTGCTGCTGGTGGGCGAGCAGGGCGGCTTCACTCTCCCACTCCTCGTACAGCATCCAGCCGTGAGGGCTCTCCAGGCTCTGGTGAAGCCGGTAGCAGAGGCACCCCGGCTCTTGCAGGGTAGCCGCAATCAAGGGATTTAAGGCTGCGTGAAACCGGTCGGCAAATTCGGGTTTGGCGTCAAGCTGGGCAATCACAATCAGGGGGGATGGCATCTGAACCTCCTCGTTAAGACGGGAGTCAGTATGCCCGCCCCAGACTGGGGGATACAGGGCAGCAGTCGCAAAACACTATTGAGGTGAGTGCAGCAATGTGGCCTCCCCATGGCTGGTCGTGGTGCAGGTGGGCCAGGGGAGGGCGGAGTATTATCAAGCGCTGGCCGGTTCGGACCAGACCGCAAATTCATTGCCGCTGGGCTCGACAAAGTGAAAGCGGCGGCCACCGGGGAAGTCGAACAGGGGGCGCACTATGGTGCCGCCATGCTGGCTCACCTTGCCCTGGGTCGCCTCGATATCGGCGCTGTAGAACACCAGCAGGGCACCCCCCTGCGCCGTGTGGCTGCAGAGATCGGCACGATAGAAGCCGCCATCCAGCCCTTCTCCCTCGAAGGCGCAGTAGTCGGGGCCGTAGTCGGCAAACTGCCAGCCAAAGACGGCCTGAAAGAAGGCCTTGGTGGCGGCAAGATCCCTGGCCGCAAACTCCACATAGTTCAGTTTTTCATGGGCCCTGGTCATAAGGGTTTCCTTGTCGATATCGGTGGTTATTTCGGTTGCCAGCGCTTTTGCGTGCGGCTCGTGGAGTGGGGCAAGGCGTCCCAGGGGGTCAGCTTGAGCTGCTTGCGCCGACACCAGAGCCAGGTCGCCATCAGCAGACCAACCCCTATGCCGAACAGCAGGCTCTGGCGCAGGGCGAATGCCGGGCTCACCTCATCCTGCCAGCCGAGGTACCACATCAACACCCCCCAGATGGCACCTGTTGGCAGACCAAAGGCAAGCAGGTTGACCATAAAACGTTCATAGTGGGGCGGTCTTAGCCGCAGGCCCAGCCTGCGCAGCAGTCTGAGCAAGGGGGGATTGTAGTTGGCGTGCCACACGCCTTTGCTTTCAAGCTCCTGGTGGGCTGCCGCCAACCGCTCTGCGAAGTTCATGATGTTCGTCCTTGTGATGGATTGGTGCTATACGATGCCTTCTTGGCGGCATTGTATCGGCAAAGTGTGGCGGCGGTTTGAGCTGGTTATCACGTTATTTATCTGTGGAAATAAAGAATTTGGTATCCTGCCGTCCTTGCCAACTCCCGGCCACTGCGCCTATAAAGCCCCATGACTCTTGCCAGGATAACAACAATGAAGACCCATTCCGATGAATTGACCCTGTTTGTGGCGGTGGTGGAGGCGGGCAGCTTTCGCCAGGCGGCGGAGAATCTCGGCATGGACAATTCCGTGGTGAGCCGCGGCATCAAGCGTCTCGAAGAGAAGCTCGCCACCGTGCTCCTCAACCGCACCACGAGGCGGGTCAGCCTGACCGAGGAGGGGAGCTGGTTCTATCAGCGGGCGGTGAAGATCCTGACCGAGATGAGCGAGGTGGAAGGGTTGCTGCTGATGCGCCGGGAGCAGCCGGAGGGCATATTGCGGGTGGACGCCGCCACCCCCTTCATCCTGCATAGATTGGTGCCCATCATCGGCGAGTTTCGCCGCCGCTACCCCGCCATCGAGCTGCAACTGCACAGCTCCGAGGGCTTCATCAACCTGATGGAGCGGCGGGTGGACATGGCCATTCGCATCGGCGAGCTCACGGACTCCTCCCTGCGGGCCCTGCCGCTGGGCCGCTCGCGGCTGCGGCTGCTGGCCTCCCCCGACTATCTGAAGGCACGCGGTACCCCGCGCCAGCCGGCTGACTTGCTGGCGGGCCACGAGCTGCTCGGTTTTTTGCACCCCGATCACCTCAATCATTGGCCCCTATTGAGCGAGGAGCAGGGGGACCGATTCGCCATCACCCCGACCCTGCGGGCCAGCAGCGGGGAAACCTTGCGTCAGCTGGCGCTGGCGGGGCAGGGGATCGTCTGCCTGTCGGACTTCATGACGGGGGATGACAGGGCGAGCGGGGCGCTGGTGGAGGTGCTGGCCCGCAGCAACAGCGGCGCCTCGCGCCCCATCCATGCGGTCTTCTACTCCGATGCCCAGCGGGACATCCGGCTGCGGGTCTGGCTCGATTTCCTGAAAGAGCAGCTCGGTGCTGAGGCGTTGTAAAGGGCATGTCGACAGCTCCAACCCCCTCCCAGCCTCCCCCTCCACGAGGGGGAGGGGCCATCTTTTCCCACTCCTCAAAGGGAGGGGGCCGAGGGGCTTGCGAGCGCCAAAAAAGAGGCCGACATCGCTGTCGGCCTCTTTGCTTTTTTCATCTCAAGGACGCGTTGGTTACCCCATCACTCCTCTTCGGCCCAGCGGCGTGAGCGTTCCACCGCCTTCTTCCAGCCGCTGTAGCGCTTGGCGCGATCGTCGCGGTCCATCTGCGGAATGAACTCGCGGTCCACGCTGAACTTGTCTTCCAGCTCGTCGGAGCTCTTCCAGAAGCCCACGGCGAGGCCGGCCAGGAAGGCGGCGCCCATGGCGGTGGTCTCGATGCGGGTCGGACGCACCACAGGGGTGTGCATCATGTCGGCCTGGAACTGCATCAGGAAGTCGTTGGCCACGGCGCCGCCGTCCACCTTCAGGGCTGCCAGCTTGATGCCGGAGTCCTGCTGCATGGCATCCAGCACGTCGCGGCTCTGGTAGGCGATGGATTCGAGCGCCGCACGGATGATGTGGTTGCGGTTGGCGCCACGGGTCAGGCCGACCATGGTGCCGCGAGCATACGGATCCCAGTAGGGGGCGCCCAGGCCCACGAAGGCTGGCACCAGGTAGACGCCGTTGGTGTCGCCTACCTTGCTCGCGAAGTAGTCGGTATCGCGGGCATCGTGGATGATCTTGAGCTCATCGCGCAGCCACTGGATGGTGGCACCGCCCATGAAGACCGCCCCTTCCAGTGCGTAGTTCACTTCCCCTTTCGGGCCGATGGCGACCGTGGTCAGCAGGCCGTTGCTGGAGCGAACCGGCTCGGTGCCGGTGTTCATCAGCATGAAGCAGCCGGTACCGTAGGTGTTCTTGGCCATCCCTTTTTCGAAGCAAAGCTGGCCGAACAGGGCGGACTGCTGGTCACCGGCGATACCGGCGATGGGGATGCGGGCGCCGCCGCCACGGGTGGTGTAGCCATAGACCTCGGAGGAGGGTTTGACTTGCGGCAGCATGGAGGCGGGGATGCCCAGCTCGTCCAGCATGCGCTCATCCCACTTCAGGTCGCGGATGTTGTAGAGCATGGTGCGCGAGGCGTTGGTCGGGTCGGTGACGTGCACCTCGCCGTTGGTCATCTTCCACACCAGCCAGGTGTCGATGGTGCCGAACAGCAGCTCGCCGTTCATTGCCTTCTCGCGGGCCCCTTCCACGTTGTCCAGGATCCACTTCACCTTGGTACCGGAGAAGTAGGCATCCAGCACCAGGCCGGTGTTTTCGCGAACGTACTCTTCAAGGCCCCGGGCCTTGAGCTCTTCGCAGATGGCCGCGGTGCGGCGGCACTGCCAGACGATGGCGTTGTAGATGGGTTTGCCGGTGGCCTTTTCCCATACCACTGTGGTTTCACGCTGGTTGGTGATGCCGATGGCGGCGATCTGCTCGCTGTGCAGGCCGCTCTTGGCCAGCACTTCGGTGAAGACGGAGGACTGGGTCGCCCAGATCTCCATGGGGTCGTGCTCGACCCAGCCCGCTTTCGGGTAGTGCTGGGTGAATTCGCGCTGGGAGGTCGCGACGATGTTGGCGTCCTGATCGAAGACAATGGCACGGGAGGAGGTGGTGCCCTGGTCCAGCGCAACGACAAATTTCTTTTCAGCAGACATGATGTTCTCCACGTTTTTATTTTCCACGTTGTTACACGTTGGGGAGGGCCGCTCTCAGGCGGCGGCCTCTTCTTTGTTAGACAGCTTGGCGGCTTCTTCGGTGGCGACGCGGTTGCCCGGGACGCAGGGAGCCAGCACTTTCACATACAGGGCGGTACCGATCTGGGCGCCGACGATGGGGCCAAGGATGGGGACCCAGAAGTAGGGGTTGTCACGACCACCGGTCAGGGCCACGTCACCCCAGCCAGCCACGAAGGCGAACAGTTTGGGGCCGAAATCACGGGCCGGGTTCATGGCAAAGCCGGTCAAGGGGCCGAGTGAGGCGCCGATCACCGCGATCAGGATACCGATGAGCAGGGCGGCGGCGAAGCCTTTGGGGGCGCCGTTGTTGTTGTCACCCAGTGCCATGATGCCCAGCATCAGGACGGCGGTGATCACCATCTCGACCGCGAAAGCCTGCATGTTGGAGAGCAGGGCATTGGGGTAGGTGGAGAAGATGCCTGCGGTGCCGAGGCTCTCGACGCTGCCGCGCACCACGTTGTGGGTCAGCTCCCACTGGGTGAACAGGTTGCTGTAGAGGGCGTAGACCAGGGCGGCGGAGGCGAATGCCCCGGCTATCTGGGCGATGATGAAGGGCACCACCTTGCGCTTGTCAAAGCCGCAGAAGGTCATCAGCGCCAGGGTCACGGCAGGGTTGAGGTGGGCACCGGAGATGCCACCGGTGACATAGATGGCGATGGCGACACCCAGGCCCCAGGTAATGGAGATTTCCCATTGCCCGAAGTTGGCGCCAGCCAGCACCAGGGCGGCCACACAGCCGACGCCGAAGAAGATCAGCAGGCCGGTGCCGATAAACTCGGCGAGGCACTCGCCAAGCAGGGTATTGGGTCTTTGTATGCTCATAGTTGTTATTCCTTATATCCACCCACAGTAGGTTTGATGTTCCGTTTTGTTATCTTTCATTCCCATTCATTGCGCCCGAAAACGTTTCTTCTTGTTTTTTGAGCTTGCGCAAACGTTATGCTCGTTTGCGCTCGTTCTTGGACGAGAGAGAAAATAAACCTTCTGCGTCAATTCACCATACCCCCGCCACCGGAAATGTGGGCAAGATCCCATTCATTGCTAAGAAAATGTGACGAAAAGCAACAGTTGTCGGCCATATTACTCCTTAGTGAGTAGCCAAAAGCCACGCCATGCGTGGGCTGACCCTGGATGCGCGTTCACTCACTGCGTCACAATTTTTGTAATAAAACTGCAATAATTTAGCGCTCATCACAGATTAAATGTTCACAAATGAGCACAATAGGCTCGCTTGCGAATCAAGACGCGTCTGATCGCCGGCATGAGCGGGGCGTCCTCAACCGCCCAGAACAACAATAAAAGGAAGCAGAACATGCTTAGTCTCTTCAGGCCTGCACCCCATATCGACCGGCTGCCGGCCGACAAGGTGGATCCCTTCTACAAACGCATGCGTTGGCAGGTGTTCTTCGGGATCTTCTTCGGGTATGCGGGTTACTACCTGGTACGGAAAAACTTCAGTCTGGCGATGCCCTACCTCATCGAGCAGGGCTTCTCCCGCGGGGATCTGGGTCTGGCCCTCTCCGGCGTCTCCATCGCCTACGGTCTCTCCAAATTCCTGATGGGGAACGTGTCGGACAGATCCAACGCGCGCTACTTCCTCTCCGCCGGTCTGCTGCTCTCGGCAGGCATCATGTTCATGATGGGGACCATGCACTGGGCTACCTCCAGCATTGGCATCATGTTCGTGCTCCTGTTCCTGAACGGCTGGGCACAGGGCATGGGCTGGCCCCCCTGCGGCCGTACCATGGTGCACTGGTGGTCGCAGAAGGAGCGGGGTGAGATCGTCTCGGTCTGGAACGTGGCCCACAACGTAGGCGGCGGCATGATAGGCCCTCTGTTCATCCTCGGCATGGGCTGGTTCAACGACTGGCGCAGCGCCTTCTATGTGCCTGCGGCGGCGGCGGCGGCCATCGCGGTGATCGCCTTCTTCGTGATGCGCGATACCCCGCAGTCGGTCGGTCTACCTCCCATCGAGGAGTACAAGAACGACTACCCGAAGGATTACAACGAAAGCCACGAGCAGGAGTTCTCCGCCAAGGAGATCTTCATGAAGTACGTGCTGCACAACAAGCTGCTCTGGTACATCGCCATCGCCAACGCCTTCGTCTACCTCATCCGTTACGGCGTGCTGGACTGGGCGCCCACCTATCTGAAAGAGGCCAAGGACTTCAGCGTGGATCACTCCTCCTGGGCCTACTTCCTCTATGAGTGGGCGGGGATCCCGGGCACCCTGCTGTGCGGCTGGATCTCCGACAAGATGTTCAACGGCCGCCGTGCCCCGGCAGGCATCCTGTTCATGGTGTTGGTGACCCTCTCCGTGCTGGTCTACTGGTTCAACCCGGCGGGGAACCCGACCATCGACATGATGGCCCTGGTCGCCATCGGCTTCCTCATCTATGGCCCCGTCATGCTGATCGGCCTCTACGCCCTGGAGCTGGCGCCCAAGAAGGCGGCCGGTACCGCGGCGGGCTTCACCGGCCTGTTCGGTTATCTGGGTGGCGCGGTCGCGGCCAACGCCATGCTGGGCTATACCGTTGACCACTTCGGCTGGGACGGCGGCTTCATGGTGCTCACCGTCTCCTGCGTGCTCTCCATCATCCTGCTGGCCATGACCCTCAAGCACGAGAACGAGTCGATTGCCGCCAAGGCGGCTGCCCATAAGGCATAAAACGTGATCCTGCCCTTATCGATTGGAAAAGGGATCAGGTACACTGCCAAAGGCCCCGCACCTGCCGGGGCCTTTTTTCGTCTCATCTGCGGAGTGCAAGCGTGAAGCAAACCCAACGACATCTGGAGATCCTGGACGTCCTGACCCGGCAGGGTTTCGTCTCGACCGACGATCTGGTGACCCATTTTGACGTCAGCCCCCAGACCATTCGCCGGGATCTCAACGATCTCGCCGAACAGAACAAGATCCGGCGCCATCACGGCGGGGCCTCACTGCATTCGAGCACCGTCAACACCGCCTACAGTGCCCGCAAGGTGATGCAGCTCAAGGAGAAGGAGCGCATCGCCCGGGAAGTGGCCGCCAACATCCCCGACGGTTCGTCGCTCTTTATCGACATCGGCACCACCACCGAGGCCATCGCCCGGGCCCTGCTCGACCACCGGGAGCTGCGCGTTGTCACCAACAACCTGAACGTCGCCAGCATCCTGACCGCCAAGGATGACTTCACCGTCATCATCGCCGGCGGCGAAATTCGCAACCGGGATGGCGGCATCGTCGGGGAGGCGACCCGCGACTTCATCGGCCAGTTTCGCATGGACTACGGCGTCATCGGCATCTCGGGCATCGACAGCGACGGTTCCCTGCTCGATTTCGACTATCACGAGGTGAAAATCGCCCAGGCCATCATCGCCCACTCCCGCCAGGTGTTCCTGGCCGCCGACCACACCAAGTTTGGCCGCAACGCCATGGTCAACCTCGGCAACCTCAACCAGATCCACGCCCTGTTCACGGATCAGGAGCCGCCGGAGAAGCTGATGCGACTGATGTCCCAGCATCAGATCGCCTGCCATATCTGCTGAGCTTCCCCGCACAGGCATCAGGCCGCCTCGGGGCGGCCGCTTTTTTTTTCTGCCCCCTCCCGGCCTGCGGCGTCTCCCTTGCGTCGCCTAAGCGGCCAGTTCCTGGCGCTGACACTCCTTCTTTGACCCCCTGATGTTGCCCCCGCACTCGGGCACCCGGTTTGCACCGATGCTAGGCGCCTGCGAGGGATTCACGCCATCGCGTTCATCACCTTGCCCCATGGGCGCCCCCATCCGGGACTCTTTGTTCTCCTCCCTGCCCGAAATGGCTGTTTCCGGCAGACCTTAGCCTTGCCAGGCCGTCACCGACTGGCAGCATTTTTAGCATTGTGAAAACAATCGCGATCACATTTCTCTCACGAAATGTTCGTTTATTGGTTTTTCATGTTCTAATATGAGCGAAATCAAACATTGCTGTCATGGCAAACACAAAATAAGAAAGTAGGTGAACATGAGCGAACATTATGATCTGGTCGTCGTCGGCGGCGGCATCAACGGGGTCGGCATCGCGGCAGATGCGGCGGGGCGGGGGCTGAAGGTGGCGCTGTTCGAGGCGAGCGATCTCGCCTCTGCCACCTCGTCCAACTCCAGCAAGCTGATCCACGGCGGCCTGCGCTATCTCGAACATTACGAATTCCGGCTGGTGAAAGAGGCGCTGGCGGAGCGGGAGGTCCTGCTCGGCATGGCTCCCCACATCGCCCGTCCCATGCGTTTTCGTCTGCCTCATCGCCCGCACCTGCGTCCGGCCTGGATGATCCGAGCCGGTCTCTTCCTTTATGACAACCTGGCCAAGCGGGACAAGCTCAAGGGGAGCTGCGGCCTGCGCTTCCTGCCACAGGACGGTCTCAAGAGCGGCATCAACAAGGGCTTTGAATACTCGGACGCCTGGGTCGACGACGCCCGGCTGGTGGTGCTCAATGCCATGCTGGCGCGGGACAAGGGCGCCGATGTGCAGACCCGTACCCGCTGCGTCAAGGCGGTGCGCGGTTCCAAACACTGGACCCTGACGCTGGAGCGGGAAGGGGGCGAGCAGTTCACCGTCAGCTGCCGTGGTCTGGTCAATGCGGCGGGCCCCTGGGTCAAGACCTTCTATGACGAGAGCCTGAGCGAGAAATCCCCCCGCGGCATTCGCCTCATCAAGGGGAGCCACATGATAGTGCCGCGCATCCATGAGCGCGAAGAGGCCTACATCCTGCAAAACGAGGACAACCGCATCGTCTTCGTCATCCCCTACCAGCAGGACTATTCCCTCATCGGCACCACGGACGTGGAGCACAAGGGCAGCCCGCGGGAAGCCAAGATCAGCGATACCGAGATCAACTACCTGTGCAAGGTGGTCAATGCCCACTTCACCAGGCAGATAAGCCCGGCAGACGTGGTGTGGACCTATGCCGGGGTGCGCCCCCTGTGTGACGACGAGTCCGATTCACCTCAGGCGGTGACCCGAGACTACACGCTCGAGCTCAGTGGTGAATCCGACGGCGCGCCGCTCTTGTCGGTGTTTGGCGGCAAGCTCACCACCTATCGCAAGCTGGCCCAGGCCGCCTGCAACAAGCTCAAGCCCTGGTTCAGCCAGATGGGAGAGGACTGGACCGCCTCCTGCCGGCTGCCCGGTGGCGAGTTCGACTGCTCGGTGCGTGAACTGGCGCGCGCCTTTGCGCTGGAATTCGACTGGCTTGACGATCGCAGCGCCCTGCGCATCGCCGAAGCCTATGGCGCTCATGCCCGCCTCTGGCTGAAGGAGGAGCGCGGCCAGCACTTTGGCGCCGGCCTGTATGAATCCGAAGTGCGCTATCTCATCGCGCGCGAATGGGCCCACTCCCTGGAGGACATCCTGTGGCGCCGCAGCAAGCTGGGGCTGCGCCTGTCGGAATCTGAACAGCAGCAGCTCGGTGCCTGGCTGCTCGAACACCACCACGCCCTGCCCGAAGCCTGCTGATGACCCATGGCGGGCGGCCTTTGCCGCCCGCCGTCAAACAGCAATAAACCCCTGCTATAACAATTACCTGCATCCTACACACCATAACAACGAGACCTCTTGATGAAGCAACCTCACCGTACCCTGATAGCCCTTGGCCTCGGGGCCGCCTTGGCGCTGCCCGTACTGGCGGTCGATGAAGGCAAGATAGTGATCGCTCACCGGGGGGCCTCCGGCTACCTGCCCGAGCACACCCTGGAGTCCAAGGCATTGGCCTATGGCATGGGGGCCGACTATCTGGAGCAGGATCTGGTGATGACCAAGGATGACCAGCTGGTGGTGATGCACGATCACTTCCTCGATGGCATCACCGATGTGGCCGAGCGCTTCCCCGGCCGGGCCCGCCCGGATGGTCGCTACTATGTGGTGGATTTCACCCTGGACGAGGTGCGCTCCCTGCGCATGACCGAGCCGTTCCAGCTGGTGGAGGGCAAGCAGGTGCCGGTCTACCCGGCCCGCTTCCCGCTGTGGAAGTCGAGCTTCAAGATCCATACCTTCCAGGAAGAGATCGAGATGATCCAGGGGCTCAACAAGAGCACCGGCAAGCACATCGGTATCTACCCGGAGATAAAGGCTCCCTGGCTGTTCCGCCACGAAGGCAAGGACATCTCCAGGGCGGTGCTGAACGTGCTCAAGGAGTACGGCTACACCAGCAAGAGCGACAAGGTCTATCTGCAGTGCTTCGATGCCAACGAGCTCAAGCGCATCAACGGCGAGCTGATGCCCGCCATGGGCATGGATCTCAAGCTGGTGCAGCTGATGGCCGAGACCGACTGGAACGAGACCATGGTCTACGACGCCAAGGGCAAGGCGACCCCCTATGACTACGACTGGATGTTCAAGCCGGGGGCCATGAAGACCATAGCCACCTATGCCGAGGGGATAGGTCCCTGGAAACCCATGGTGGTGACCGAGCCGGGTACTCCTGGCAAGCCGGTCTTCACCGGCATGGTGAAAGAGGCCCATGCGGCCGGTCTCAAGGTGCATCCTTATACCTTCCGTCAGGATGAGGGGCAGATCCCGGCCTATGCGAAAGACTTCACCGACCTGCTCAACATCTTCCTCTATCAGGCCGATGTGGACGGGGTATTCAGCGACTTCCCCGACAAGGCGGTCGAGGCTATCAAGGCCCACGGCAAATAATAAAAGAAGAGCAACACGGGAATGCAAGCGGGGCCAGGTGCCCCGCTTTTTTGTGCCCGGCGTCATCGCCGGGATGAGGGGCCATGAGAGGGGGGCAGAGAGATGATATTGAAATGGATGGGTGTAATTAAATGTTTACGATTCGGGGCTGATTTGGCCTCGCGAGTCGCTACTTTTGAGTTGTTTCACTCTGCATTCTTGGTCATTTATCCATCTGTCAGCGTGCAAAGACGCTGGTTTCACTTGATTGTTTGTTTTTCCTTGGTAAGGTGGGGGCGGTTGCGTAACAAAGCGCTGACTTGTGTAAACAAAAATATACGGTCAGCGCCCTTGGCTTGAAACAGTAGAGAGAATGAGAAGATGCAAAGAGATCCCCTGAACAACATCCATATCCAGTCCGAACAAGTGATGATCACGCCTGCCCAGCTCAAGGAGAAACTGCCCATCTCCGATCGCGCGCTGGCATTCGTGCAAGGGGCCCGCAATACCATCGCCGACATCATCCACCGTCGCGATCACCGCTTGCTGGTGATCTGTGGTCCCTGCTCCATCCACGACATGGACGCTGCCAAAGAGTACGCAACCAGACTCAAAGCGCTGCATGACGCCTATCAGGACACTCTCTACATTGTCATGCGGGTCTACTTTGAGAAGCCGCGCACCACAGTCGGCTGGAAGGGCTTTATCAACGATCCGAACCTGGACGGCACCTTTGACGTGGAGCTGGGTCTGCACCGCGCCCGCGAGCTGCTCTGCTGGCTGGCCGAGCTGGAGTTGCCGCTGGCGACCGAGGCGCTCGACCCCATCAGCCCGCAATACCTGGCGGAGCTCTTCTCCTGGTCGGCCATCGGTGCCCGCACCACCGAATCCCAGACCCACAGGGAGATGGCCTCCGGCCTCTCCATGCCGGTCGGCTTCAAGAACGGCACCGACGGCAACCTCGGTACCGCCATCAATGCACTGCAGGCCGCTTCCAGCCCCCACGCCTTCATGGGGATCAACCAGCAGGGTCAGGTCGCGCTGCTGCAGACCCAGGGTAACCCGGATGGTCACGTGATCCTGCGCGGCGGCAAGCACCCGAACTACGACTCGGTCAATGTGTCGCTGGCGGAAGAGGCGCTGGAGAAGGCGGGCCTGCTGCCCGGTCTGGTGGTGGATTGCAGCCACGGCAACTCCAGCAAGGATCACCGGCTGCAGCCCAAGGTGGCCGACAACGTCATTCACCAGATCCAGGAGGGCAACCGCTCCATCATCGGGGTGATGCTCGAATCCAACCTGTTCGAAGGCAACCAGTCCAGCGAGCAGCCCAAGTGCGAGATGCGCTACGGCGTCTCCATCACCGATGCCTGCATCGACTGGGAGACCACGGATGCGCTGCTGGCCCGCTGCCACAGCCAGCTGGCGGCACCACTTTTGGCCAGAACATCGGCATAAGCCGTGGTATCTTGTTGTAACTGATTGAACCATCGAGGTATCACGGCCCACGCAGTGATACCTTGTTGCCTCTTGAACGACAGGGCGTCGCTGCGGGCGGCGCCAGCAGGGACTGGACATGGCGGAAGAGTTGAATGCCCTCAGGGACAAGATAGATGCGGTGGACAAGCAGCTGATTGATCTGCTGGCCGCCCGTCTCGCCCTGGTGGGGGAAGTGGGGGAAGTGAAAAGCCGACACGGCCTGCCCATCTACGCGCCGGATCGGGAGGCGAGCATGCTGGCCCGCCGCCGCGCCGAGGCCGAGGCACTGGGGGTGCCGGGGGACCTTATCGAGGATGTGCTGCGCCGGGTGATGCGCGAGTCCTATATTCTGGAGTCCGCCAGCGACAAGGAGCACCATTTCAAGTGCATGAAGCCTGAGCTCGGCAAGGTGGTGATCATCGGTGGCCAGGGGCAGCTTGGCCGCCTGTTCGGCAACCTGTTCAGCCTCTCGGGCTACCGGGTCGAAACCCTGGGTCAGGCCGATTGGCCGCGCGCCGACGAGATCCTGCACGGCGCCGGGCTGGTGATGGTGGCGGTGCCCATCGACGTCACCTGCGAGGTGATCGACCGGCTCGGCAACCTGCCTGAGAACTGCCTGCTGGTGGACGTGACCAGCGTCAAGAGTGAACCGCTTGCCCATATGCTGGCAGTACACCAGGGGCCGGTGCTGGGGCTGCACCCCATGTTCGGGCCGGACGTGGCGAGCCTCGCCAAGCAGGTGATCGTCTGTTGTCAGGGGCGCGAGCCCGCCGCCAGCCAGTGGCTGCTGGAGCAGATGACCATCTGGGGGGCGCGTTTGCAGCAGGTGGAGGCCAGGGCCCACGACGAGGCAATGACCTTCATTCAGGCGCTGCGCCACTTTGCCACCTTCGCCTACGGCTGGCACCTCTCCCGCGAGCAGGCCAACATCGACCGCCTGCTTGCCTTAAGCTCTCCCATCTACCGGCTGGAGCTGGCCATGGTGGGACGGCTGTTTGCCCAGGATCCCCATCTCTACGCCGACATCATATTGTCGTCGCCCCAGAACCTCGCGATGATCCGCCGCTACTACCAGAACTTCGGCGAGGCGCTTGGGTTGCTGGAGCGGGGAGACAGAGAGGGCTTCATCGAGGCCTTCAGCCAGGTTTCCGGCTTCTTCGGCGAGCGGGCGGAGGAGTTCCTGCGCGAGAGCCGCACCCTGCTGGCCCAGGCCAACGATCGTCGTCATCACGGCTGATGCACAAAGATATCCATACAAAAGGGGCCTGATGGCCCCTTTTTCATGTTGTTTGTGCTGCACCGATAACCACGGCAGATGAAAACACAGGTCTGGGCGTGAAATCGCCCTGTTTCATTCGGCAGACGGTTGACGCAAGTCGGCGTCATGCCAGCCCAGCGGCAGGGTCAGCAGCTGATCGATCAGCTCCCGGCGGTCGGATTTCTCCAGATAGGCGAGGTAGAGCGGGCGGCTCAGGGATTGGCCCCCTTCCACCAGATGAAGCTGCCCCTGCTCCAGGAAGGGGCTCACCATGCGCCTTGGCAGGTAGGCTGCGCCGCCGTTGGCCAGCACGAATTGCAGGGCCATGCTGGCGGAGCTCGAATGCAGCACGGGGGTCTTCTGCAGGCTCTGCAACCGGCTCGATGGCGGTTCGAAGCTGGTGCCCCAGTCGAGATGAATGTGGGGCATCTGCATCAGGCTGTCGGCGTTTGCGGCTGGCTCCCGGCTCACCAGTTCGAATACCAGCTCGCCGATGGGGTGCAGGGCAATCTCGTCGATCTTGGTCGGCTCGGAGAGCAGGGCCAGATCGAGGGAGCGCTCCAGCAACTGGCGACAGAGGTGCTCGCGGGAGGCGGTTTCGAGGCGCACCGCGAGGCCGGGGGCCAGGGCATAGACATGGTTCAGCCAGTCGTTGAAGTCGAGCTCCCAGAAGACGGCGGGGGCGCCGATGGCAAGCTGCTGGCTAAAACCGGGGGAGAGGGCCACGTCCTGCTTGGCGCGCCCCAAAGTATGCAGAATGGCGTCTGCGTAGGGCAGCAGACGCTCACCGGAGGCAGTCAGGCGGATGTTGTTGCGATGACGGGCAAACAGGCTGACCCCGAGTTGCTGCTCGAGCTGGCGGATCCGGAAGCTCACCGCCGACTGGGTCAGGTAGAGATTTTCAGCCGCCCGGCCAAAGTGCCGGGTCTTGCTGACCTCGATGAAGGTCCGAAGCAGCTCGGTATCCATTAATCGAGGGACTCGTCGCTGCCGCCACCGCCGCCTTCAAAGCTGCCACCAGCATCTTCATTGGCGCCGCCTGCGACGGTGCACAGACGGTGCACGCGCTTGGGACCAATCACCTTCAGGTATTTGAACCACACCTTGGCGTGGGGGTTGTTGCCGGCTGCGCCGGATTTGACCTGTTCGATAAAGGCACTTTCTACGTCATCGCGCGGGGCCAGGTTGCCCTGATAGAGCGCCAGCATCACGGTGCCATATTTTTCCAGACTGTCCGCTTCTGCCACGGTGAATTCGCCACTGCGACGCAGGCCACGGGGAAAATGTTTGAAGTCGTTGAAACGCTTGTCTGATTCGAAGCTCATAGTGCTCTTGTTCTGGTTAGTTTGACCTTTGCGGGCAAGTATCATCAGGCCGTCGCAGAGTGCAAAATCAATTTTCTTACTATGTTAATAAATATCTTTTATCGAACAGGGTTTGTCGCATCCCGAGGGGGCATTTTGCGGTGCGCTGCACAAAAAAGCCTGAAAAATAGTGGAGTTATGTCAGATTTTGTACAGGAAAAACCGCTCAAAAACGGGCTCGGAAGCTAAAAATAAGGCGCCGTATGGCGCCTTTTTGTCATCATGACTGAGCTGAACCCGAGTGCGCGGCACTCACTCAATCATGGCTGGCTGTGCCAGGTTGTCGGCACGCCACAGACGATAGCGCACCTCATACTCCTGGGGCACATAGATGACGAAGGGCAGCTTGGAGTTGTAGTTCACGAAGAAGCCCTGACCGTAGATCTGGACGAAACTCTCCTTCTTCTGGCCGTCCGGGCAGGCCATCAGGGTGCTGACGGGGCCGGTGACCTGGCCCAGAGTCAGGTAGTTGTAACCCCAGCCCTTGACGCTGTGCTGTTCCAGATTGCCCGCGAAGCGGGGCAGGTTGCAGTCGACCAGCATCTTCTTGCCGACTTGCAGCTCGACCATCATGTCGGCTTCGTTCTCGACTTCCGGCAGACGGATCACGACACGTTCCTGGTTCACTTCGGCGGCAGGGAACATGCTGATATCAAATTTTTTCGGTTCGGCGGCGAAGGCATGGCCACCCAATAACAAGGCGCCCAGCAGGCTAAAACGCAACACGGTTTTCATCTGTACCTCTTGGGATTGGTTCAACGCCGCTAGACTAACCGCTCTGCCGGTTTCATGCCAGCGCTGCGGCGTGCAAAACCGCCCTGAACAGGCATCACATGACGCAATTTGATGCTTTTTTGACGGCCAGGGTCACCTTGGCGCTTCTTGCCTCGTGTCAAACAGGGGGCCGGGTGGCCCCCATGGCCAGGCTGTCACCTCACCAGCAGAACCTGTTTCGCCCAAGAGCGGGGGGCGCGCTGGGCGACGGAGCCGCTGGTGATGTCCAGGTAGGCGACGCCCTGAAGGGCCGGCACCGGGGTGGAGGACCAGAGATAGACATAGCCGTCGTTCACCTCCTTGCCATCCCCGGCCATGGCGCGGGGGAAGATGGTTTCGTTCAATGCCGGTTTGTAACAGGCGGACTCCAGAATGCTGGCGAGCTCTTTGATGGTGGGCAGGCGCCAGTCGTGATGACCACCAAAGCCATACAGGGCGTGGCTAGGTTCGGTACGGATCCGTTCCGCCGTCTGCAGTGCCTGTTGCCAGTAGAGGCGGGTGGGTTCCCCCTCGCAGCTCTGGTTGCGCCAGATCTGGCCGAGCTGGCAGCGCATCCAGGTCAGACCGGTGCCCCTGTCGGTGACGGTGCCGTTGCCGTGATCCTGGAAACGGGCGGTGGGACTGGTACGGGGCAGGGCGTCGTCGCAGATGGCGATGGCCAGTGCCAGGGGGCTGCACAGGGTGAGCAGCAGGGTCAGAAGATACTTGTTCATCGGGTTACCTCGGCCACCAGGCGCAGTTGCAGACCGTTGGCGTCATTGCTGTTTTGAACTGGGGTGGGATAGTCGGCACCGGCGTCCTCGCCGAGGAAGATGTGGGCGATGGCGCTCAGAGGCGCGCTCTCCAGCCGGCGGGACGGGGTCAGGGTCTGGCTCCAGTAATAGCCATCGAAGCCATTGAGTCCGGTGCCGACATCGGGGAAGTAGCGCACATCCAGGGTGACGAGCTGGCCATCCTGGCGGGCGAGGGAGCCGTAGTGCTGCAAACTCATCAGCTCACGGGCGTGGGGCAGGCGCCAGTGGGTGATGCCGCACAGTTGCTGTGCATTGAGCCACTGACGGTACTGCTCCGTGGTGCAGATGGCCTCCCCCTCGGGACAGGCGTAATCCCGCTCCTCCTGGGTCGGGTGATAGTCGTCGAACTCCCAGGCGAAGGTGCGGTGCAGATCCCTCGGACTGTCCGGATCCGCCAGCTTCTTCTCCCAGACGAGGCCGGTGTTGAGATCCTCCACGCACTCCCACTCGTCGGCATTGTCCGCCAGGGGTTGCCCCTTGCCGTCCAGCTTGCGATAGCGCAGGGGCGCCTGGCCCAGGCTCGCCTCCTGGCCCGGGTGATCCGCAGGCTCCTGGGTCAGCAGATAATCCACCCCGTCCGTGTAGGTGGTGACGCCACCTGCGGTCACCAACGCCCGGGGTTGCTGCTGCATCAGCACGGCGGCGAGTCTGGCCTGCTGGCTCAGTAGCTCGGGGCTTGCGGCAAAGTGCCGGGCGAGCTCGGGCAGCAGGGTGACCAGCCCCTGCCAGATCTGCTGGCGGCGTTCGCTGGCGGCAAAGGTGGGCAGGGTGGCCTTGTCATCTAAGGCGGCGAGGGCCAGCTCGGCGAGGGCGCGGTTGAAGTCGCCCAGCTGCGCCAGTGCCGCCAGATCTGGGCCGGGGTGAAGGGGGGCCAGGGCGAGCAGCACGTCCGTCAGGGCCTGAGCCGGTGGCAGCCCGTCCGAGATACGCGTCTGCAGCAGGGTGCTGAGGGGGCTGGGGGTGAGGTGCTGGTTGTCCTGGCGAGCCGCCGGGTGGGCCAGGGGCAGGGCGGCGGGATCCGCCGGAATGAACAGCAGGGGAGTGGTGAGCAGATCAGGGTGGCGCCGGGTCAGGGAGTGGGCGCCGGCCTCGCCGCTGACGGCGGGCTCATTGGCTTCGCAGCCGTCGTTCTGGTTCAGGTTGATGCACAGGGTGCCCGCAGCGGGCAGGCTGACCGTCAGGCGGTAGTCCGGCGCGGTCAGGGGTGCCTCGTCCGAACCGCCGCCACAGGCGCTGAGCAGGGGGGCCAGCAGGCAGACGATCGGGGTCATTCTCATGGTCATGGTGTGTCCTTGGAGGGGCCTTGGCCCCTCTCTTCTTTATATAGGGAGAGTCAGCGGCGACGCAGACAGCGCCACAGGGCCAGCGGCAGCAGCCAGAGCAGGGAGAAGGTCCCCCCGCCACTGCTGTCCGAGGTATCGAAGCGGATGATGCCGTCATCCGGCACGGGCACGGTGTTGCCGCACTGGGCGCCGGTACGCTGACTGATGCTCCACCCGTTCAGGAGACCCTGATTGCCCGGTTTGCTGTCCACCACCTCCAGGGTCCAGCGACCGGCCAGGGGTTCTCCTTCGAAGGCGCTGAAGGGTTGCAGGGACTGCAACTCGGTGGGGAAGACCCCTTTCAGGCTCGGCAGGGGGCTGTAACCCTTGTCCCAGATCTGGACCCGGGTGCCGGCGGGGGAGCTGAGCCAGATCTCCAGCTCATCCAGCGCCTCGTGCTGCAGATCCAGGCTCAGTTGCAGCCTGTCGCTCACACGGGCATCGCTCTTCTCCAGCAGCAGGCTGGTTTCGCTCAGGCCGCGCACCTCCTCGCTCTGGGCATCGTTCAGTCGCTGTGACCGACCACTGGCCCGGCTGATGACGGGGGTGCCGATGGGCAGGGTCAGGGATTGCTGCCACTGGCGCTCGGTGGGGCTGGTACCGCTCATGGCGAGATTCACCGAGAGGCTCGCCTCGTCGCCGCAGGCGAGCGGGCTCTGGGCCAGCAGGCGCAGGGTGGTGGTCATGCTGGCACCGGCGGCCAGAGTCGCTGGTTGCCAGTTGTCAGGATCGGCCTGCAACCCGGTTGGCAGGGTGAGGGCCAGCTCGTTGAGGGTCACTTCCCCCTTGCCCGGGTTGCTGAGGGTCAGCTGCACCGATTGGCGCCGCCCCAGCGGGATGGCGCTCCCCTCGGCGAGGGCGATATTGACGGGAGCTTGCAGCAGCCCGTGCTGGCGAAATGCCTGCTCCAGCAGACGGGCATAGGCTCGCGTCGGGTAGAGACGGGCGGCGGTATCCACGGTGATCCGGGCCAGTTGCGGCATGCGAATAGCCGGCCCCAGGCCGAAGTGGGATTCGATGATGACGCGATCAAACTCGTCCCTGGCCGCCTCGCCGTGCTCGGCCACCGCTGTCAGCAGGGCCTGGAACAGCGGGGTGCCCCAGAGCTGATCCCCGTTGCTGCCGTTGATGGTGCGGTGGGCGGGGTATCGGTAGTCCGGATGGTAGCGGGCGCGCAGATCGTCGAGCTGGCGCGGGGTGCGGTCGGTGAAGCGGGCATCCCAGTTGAACACCATGGCGGGTTCGAACTGGCGACCGGCTTCGCTGCGCTGGCGATGACTGGCGGCCAGGTAGTCGCCAAAGCCCTCGCCGATGGCCCCCCAGTCTCCCTCTTCCCCGAGATCCGGCAGGATGTGGTGCTGCACCCCGTGGCCGAACTCGTGCCAGATGACCATGGGATCCTCGGCATCGGGCACGCCGCTGCGACCCAGCTCCAGCCTGCGTTCGAACGGATCGTAGAGGGAGTTGTCCTGATAGCCCGCGTCCGTGTCGATGTCGAGCGCCCCGGGGATGAGATCGGTGAAGCCGAGCGCCTTGAGGTGGCGCTGGGCGAGATCCAGATGGTAGTAGGCGTTGATGTCCGCAAAGCCGCGATCGTCACGGGTCAGGCGAAAACCCTGCACGTCACTGCTGCTGTAGGGGGCCGATTCGGGGGCCATGACATCCACCACCCTGGCATGGGGGCCGCTCAGGCGATACTGCCCGGCTTGCAGGCTCACCGGCAGGGGAACCGGATCCTGGTAGGCGGCCTGTGCCAGCACCAGCGCGTCGTGCCAGACCAGGCTGGCGTCCTGCAGGCGGGTGCGGGGATCGGGGTCGAACACCCGGGCCTGAACCTGCATATCGCCTGCGTCGGCGACATGCAGAGGGCGGGTAGTTGCCTGATCCCCGAGACGGCCAAGCTCCTGCTCCCCGTCGCAACGGGCAAACAGCTGCACCTGGCTGGCCTTGGCATTGCCAGCCTTGTGCTCGCGCACCCGCTGGCGCAGGGCAGGCACCAGGGTATCGCCGTCTCGCCAGTACCAGGCTTCGACCGGCCCCAGCGTCTCTATCTGGTTGTCGTCGGTGCGCAGGGTGGCGAGCAGGGGATCCAGGGTGCCGCTGGCATCGCAGCCGGGCGCTGTGCTCTGCAAGGGGCGCAGGTTGTGGTAGAGGCGCCAGGGGCGGCCGTCCCCGTCGACACTGACGGCGGCCTGGGTGGCGGCCACCGGCAGGCCGTTCACCAGCTGGCGAAAGCTGTAATGGTGGCCGAGCAGGCTGGCCCTGTCGTAGTCGGGGGCGAGGAGCACACCGAGGCGCTGCTCGAGCCAGCGCTTCGGCGTCGTGGTCAGGGGTTGTTCATCGACAAACTGCAGATCGGCCGCCAGCAGCGGCGATGAGATCAGGGTTGCCGCCAGCCAGAGGGCCAGGGAAGAGGGTTTCATGGTTCACTCCAGAAAAAGAGGGCAAGGGGTCAGTGGTTGACGCCCGCCAGGGTGAGCAGGAAGGCAAACTCCTGCGCCGCACGCAGCGCCGCCGTTCGGGGGGCGCCCAGGTGGCCGCCGTCGAGTTCGGTGCGCAGCAGATAGGGGCCTGTTCCCGTGCTATGGGATCGCAGGCGGGCTATCCACTTGAGGGGTTCCCAGTAGGGCACCTGACTGTCGTGCAGGCCGCCCGTCACATAGACGGGGGGATAAGGGGCCTTGTGCAGGTTGTCGTAGGGGCTCAGGCGGCGCATCGCGGCATAGTCACCCGGGATGGCCGGATTGCCCCACTCGGCGTACTCCTGCCGGGTGAGGGGCTGCTCGGGATCCTGCATGGTGCCCAGCAGGTCGACGAAGGGAACTTGCAGCACGGCCCCGGCGAAACGGGTGGGCGCCTGGTTGAGTGCCGCTGCCACCAGCAGGCCGCCGGCGCTGCCGCCCATGGCAAACAGCCGGGCGGGATCGATGGCGGGATCCCGTGCCAGGGCATCGGCCACGGCGAGAAAATCATCCACGCTGTGCTGTTTGTCCCGGCCACGACCCTCCCGGTACCAGGATTCGCCGAGCAGACCGCCCCCGCGCACATGGGCGATGGCGTAGACAAAGCCGCGATCCAGCAGGCTCAGCACCCGGGGCTGGTAGTAGGGACGCATGGGGGTGCCGTAGGCCCCATAGCCGTAGAGCAGCAGTGCCCTGGGGTGGGTAATGCCCTTGCGCCAGACCAGGGAGACAGGCACCTTGACCCCATCCTTGCCCGCGATCCAGCGTCGCTCGCTCTGATAGGGAGAAGTGTCCCTGCTCTCGGGTGTCCCCTCCCAGGCGCCGGAGGCGAGATCCAGCCAGCGCTGGTGAGGTGGCTCGGCCATCCCCTGGCGGCGAATGAGCACCTTGTCGCTGGCCGGTTCCTGGCTGCCCTGGATCCAGGCCGTGCCTGCGCCATCGGTGAGCGGCAGGCTGTGGATCAACGCACCTTTGGCATCCAGCACATCGAGCCAGTCATCCCCTTCCTTGCGGTATTGCAGCACGGTGTGCCGGGCAAAGAGGCGCCACTTCTCGAGTTCCCGGCCCTCGCCGGACCAGAGCCGTTGCCACTCTCCCTTCGCAACCTGGCTCAAGTCGGCCACCTGATAGAGGCCGAGGGCGCCGTCCCGGTTGCTCTTGAGCAGCACCCTGTCCCCCTGGGTATCCAGGTAGTATTCGAGGCCGCGCTCGCGCCCCTTGAGCAGGTCGGCCCGACCCGCGTCCAGCAGGTATTGCTCCGAGCTGTCGTGGTTGTTGCTTTGCAGCACCAGGTGGCGGCGATCCGTGGTGCGATAGAGGCCGAGCAGCCAGGCGGGATCGCGCTCCTCATACACCAGGGTCTCCTTGCCATCCTGCCAGGCCAGCAGTTGCCAGGGGCGCAGGGTCTGGCGCTCGTTGGCGAGGGTGTAGAGGGTCTTGCCATTCAGACTCCAGAGCAGATCGCCGGCGCGGTGAGGCAAAGAGGCCAGTGTCTCGCCGCTCGCCAGATCCAGCAGGGTGATGCGGTAGTCCCGATCTCCCCTGCGGTCTTCGGCCAGGGCAAGCAGTTGCCCGTCCGGGTGCAGGGCCCAGGCGGCGAGCTCGTAATACCCCTCGGCCGGCTGGCGGGGAGCCAGCCGCTTTCGAGGGGCGGCATTGGCGTCGCTGCGTTGCCACAGGCTGCCGTCCGCCTCCATGCGCCACTGGCTGCCAGCCTGGCTCAGCCAGTCGTCCGGCACGGGTTCGCCCCGCTCCCGGCCCTGCCACTCCGTCTGCAGGCGCTGCACCAGTGGCGTCTGGTCGGCGAGCTGCCGCTCGGTCCAGCGGTTCTGCTCGCGCAGCAGCGTCAGGAGGGCGGGATCCTGGCGGCTGTCGTCACGCCAGCCACCATAGGGATCGAGACGGGCTATCTCCCCCTTCATCAGTTGCGGGCGCTCGGGGATGAGGGGCGCGGCCTCCAGGGTTGCCTCAGGCAGGGGGGAGGCGGGGGCCGGCGTGGCCAGCAGACTGGCCAGGATCAATAGGCTGTGCATCAGATCCCCACGAAGGTGTAGCGCAGGCTGGCACTCAGGGTGCGGCCGCTCTGGGTGAAGAGGGAAGCATCGGTCCCGGCTTCCAGCCCGGCCACATCCTGATAGCGGGTGTAACGGGTGTCGAACAGGTTGTCGAGCTTGAGGTTGACCTTGAGGGCGTCGGTGACCAGCCAGTCGGCCGTCAGGGCGAAACTGAGCCAGCCGGCACTTTCGAGGCAGTCCCCCTGGCGGCCGGTCAGGCTGTTGCCGCAGGTGGGCACCCGGCTCATGGCGGCGGCATAGTCCGCCTGAATGCCCAGACTCCACTCATTGGCCTGATAGCTCAGACGGGTGTTGCCCTCGAGGGGTGTCAGGGTGCGCAGCGCTTCACCTTTGTTGTCCTCGCCATCGACCCAGCCGAGCTTGGTGGTGAGCTCCCACTCCTGGGTCAGCCAGTAGCTGGCGGCGAGTTCGGCCCCCCAGGTTTCGGCCTTGGCGACGTTGCGATATTGGCGCAGGATGACGCCATCGCTCAGGCGCAGCCCCACCTCGCGCCAGTCGATGAAGTTGTAGTAACGGTTGTAGAAGAGCGCTGGCTTGATGCTCCAGTTGTCCCCCTCGCCACTCAGCCCCCACTCGATGCTGTGGCTGGTCTCCTCCTTGAGCCCTGTGTTGGCGATGATCTCGAAGGGTGGCAGAGCGAAGTAGTGGGGGATGTTGCCGTACACCTTGTCGTAGGAAGGCGCCCGGAACCCGTTGGCATAGCTGAGCCAGCTGCGCCACTGGTCGTTGAAGCGGTAGCTGGTGGCCAGGCTCGGGGAGAGGTGCCAGCTGTGGTTGCTGTCGTGGCTGCCGTCCAGCGGCGTGAGCCACTGGTGATCCATGCGCAGGGTGGGGGTGAACTGCCACTGGCCCAGGCTGGCCACGTCGCCGAGCCAGACTCCGGCCCTGTCGGTACGGGCGCGGCTGAAGGGGGCGGACTGGCCGGGTTGGGGAATGCCGGCCTCCAGACTCAGCTTCTCCACCGGCCGCTCGTGGGTGGTGCGCTCGAGCTCGATGCCGTAACTGAGCTGATGGGCGAGAGGGCCGGTGGCGAGATCCCGGCGCACATCCAGCTCGGTACCGATCCTGTCTTCGGTGAAGGTGGCGAGTTCCCGTTCGCTGCGATAGCGCGGATAACCGCTCAGCAGATCGTTTTGCAGCAGGCTGCGCTTGTTGGCGGTGTTTTTCGAGTGATTGCCGTAGGCACTCCAGGTGAGACTGTCGGCCAGTATTGTGTCGAGGTTGCTCGCCTCCCAGGCCAGCTTGCCCCCCTGGGTGCGTTGGCTGCCCTGCTCGTGGTACTGGCGCACCTGCCACTTGCCATCGGGCTGGGGCACTTCACGCGGCCCCTGATCCCGCTCGGCGTTGTCCTCGAAGTAGTCGAGTTCGAGGCGCAGCAGATGATGTTCGTTCAGCTGGATGCGAGAGCTGGTGGAGGCGCTGAGGCCATCCAGATCCGCCGGGATGCGGCTCTCGTCGTAGTTGGCGGTCTCATGTCCCTGCCAGCCGGAGAGGCGCAGCAGGTGTTCGGTATCCAGTATCCGGGCGGCGCCGGTGGCGCTCAGCTTCTGCTTGTCACTGCTGCCATCGTGCAGCACCTTGCTGCCGAGATAGGCATCCTGGCCCTGAAGGTAATCTTCCGGCTGCTTGGTGCTGATGACGATGGTGCCGCCGATGGCATCGGAGCCATGGAGGGAGGAACCGGCTCCCTTGGCCACCTCTATCTGTTTGACGTCGTCGAGATCGAAGCTGAAGCGGCCCACCTTGTCGTTGAGGTCGTCGGCGCCAAAACCGTCGCTGACCCGCACCCCGTCCTTGATGATGAGCACCCGGTTGCCGCCCATGCCGCGGATGAGGATGTTCTGGGGGCGGCCGGCGGAGCCGGTCACCGAGACGCCGGGTTCGTTCTTGAACACATCGGTGAGCTCGGTGGCAACCTGGCGATCCAGATCCTCCTCCGTGATGACGGTGATGGAACCCGACACGTCGGAGAGCTTCTGCTCGATGCGCTGTCCCTTGACCACGATGGTTTCCCGCCCCTTGAGTTCGGGGGGCATGTCCGTTGTGTCGACCCCGGCGGGATCGCTGGCAGCCAGCGCCGTACCGGACAGCAGCATGGGCCAGTAGTGAAGAAGTCGAATTTTCATATTTGAGAATAATTATTATTTAAGCCTGAGGGCGCGGATTATTGCAGAGGGCGTCAAGTAGATCAATAAATGACAATCATTATCATTTTGTTTTTATGATATTGATCGAATTGAATTTTTTGAGAGATAAATCAGTAAGGTGGTGGCATACGTTTGCGAATGACGCCATGGGAAACAGGAGGACGGGTGTGGTGCGGGCAAGAAAAAGCCCGCCATAGGGGCGGGCTCAAGGAGGTGGGCTGGCGCTGATCAGGGGGCGCGATAGAAGCGATTGAGCTCGTTCATCACCTGGATCAGGGTGCCCATGTCCGGGGTGCCGTGCTTGATGGGGCGATAGGTGTCACGGTCCAGCAGCTCGAAGTCCCCCTGCTTGTTGAACTGGGTGATGGTGTTGCCCTGATAGATGGCGAAGTCATGCTGATCCCCCGCCAGCAGCCAGGTGCGTGTACTGGCTTCGAACAGGTTGCGCCCCGTGCTGTAGTCACGATAGGGGTTGCGTACACCCAGCATGTTCTTCATCAGGGTCGGTACCAGATCCAGGTGGCTGCTCGCCTGCGCCTGGGGCGCAGGTTCGGCACCAGGCCAGGCCAGCACCAGGGGGACCTGCACCTGATAGGTCGAGTAATTGCTGCCATAGCCCCAGCTGTTGCTCTGGGTCTCGTTGAACTCCTGACCGTGGTTGGAGGTGATCACGACGATGGTCTGATCATCAAGCCCCTGCAATTGCAGTTGGGTCAGCATCTGCTCCAGCAGTTGATCGGTATAGAAGACCGCGTTCTTGTAGCGGTTCTCCAGCTTCTGCAGGTTCTCGGGCCGATAGGCAGTGGCCGGGTTGAAGCGGGTCAACTCGGGCTGGAAGGGGCCCTTGATGCTGGCTGGCACCTGATAATCCCCCGGGCTAGAGAGATAGACCAGAGAGAACCAGGGTCTGTCCGCGGTGCGCGTGCCAAGCCACTGCTGCCAGTCGTCGATGAGCCTGCGGTCATCGGTCTGGCGGGAGACGAAGACCTGCTTGCGCAGACCCGCAAGCAGACTTTGGCGATACTGCTTGGCATCTTCCAGTGCACCGAACAGGCCGAACTGGTAGTCCTGACGCAGCATCTCGTCGAACAGCACAGGGGGGCGCTTGTCGGCCCGGATGTCCCCGTAATAGTGGCCGGGCAGCCCGTAGAAGAGGCTGAACATCCCCATGGCTTCATCATTGCCACCACTCATGTGCTGGCGGAAATTGAAGTGGTTGTCCGCGTAGCGTTGCAGATTGGGCATGTTGATGTTGTTGAGCATGTCGGCTCGCAGGGAGTCGACCACCACCACCAGCAGGTTCTTGTGATCGCTGGGTGCGCTCACGCTGAGGGGGCGCAAGGGATAGAGCAGACGGTGCTCAGCGCTTCCCTGATCTTCGGCCTTCTTCTCATACTGCTCGAGGTCGAGCCAGCCATGCTTGGCCAGGAAGCTCCTGGCGGTCATGGGGTAGGAGAGGGGGAAGTTGGCGCGCTGCATGGTGATGGGTTGATACAGGGTCGCATCCGCCCAGCTGTTGACCAGATGGGTCAGGATGAAGCAGACCAGCAGGGCCAGTCCCACCTGATTGCCGTACTGGCGGCGTTTGCGCTTGTTGATCTTGCGCCACACATAGGCCGACAGCAGCAGTTGCAGCAGGAAGATGGCGGGCACCGCCACGAAGATGATGCTCCAGATAGAGCCCTCTTCGGTCTGCGCCTGATCCAGCAGCAGTTGCCACACCTGGCCATTCAAGTGGAACTTGAACAGCTGGAACACCTGGGTGTCGATAAGCAGCAGCACCAGAGCCAGGGTGGCGATGATGGATGAAATGAAGCGCAGCGGCTTCTCCCTGGGCAGGATGAAGCTCAAGGGGAAGATGGTCAGCAGATAGGTGACGAAGCTCAGGAACGAGAAATGACCTATCCAGCTGATGACGAGATAGGTCACGCCGAGCGTGGTCGACGGCCAGCTGATGGCGCCCAGGTAACGGGTCGAGATCAGCATGGCCAGGATGATGTTGAAGAAGGAGAACCAATGCCCCCAGGTGATCAGGCGAGAGACATTATCGCGATAGGGGTTGCCGGTTTCGACCATAATGATCCATCTGCTTGAAAAACATCAAAGAATGCGAAGAAACTCAGTGCGCATCGTGGCGATGGCCCACCGAGGCGGTGAGTGCCTGGATGAACTTCTCGGTGATCGCCTGGCGCTGGGCCGGGGCCATGCCGTTGATGATGTTGGTGGTCAGGTTGCCAAGGACCATCAGACTGAGATCCACCGGTGCCTTGTGTTTCTCCAGGGCGGTGATCAGGTCGTTCATCAGGGCGTCAAACTGCTCGTTATTGTACTTTGATACGATGGGCATAATCTTGGGTTCACCTCGGTTCAAAGCGCCTTATAATACTTCACCCTTTCGGCTAACACTATGGCTTTGTGACATGAGTCTCGATATCGACAAGATCATTCTTCACTCCCTGCGGGCGGGCAACGATGGCCAGCCCCACGCCGATACCCGCAGCCAGACCCTGCCTGCCGACGAGGCGGTACAAGGGCTGATGGCGGAGCTGCATCGCATCTACAACGGCAAGGGGGGAAAGGGCTTTGGCTTCTTCGCCGATCCCGAGGCCGCCGTCGCCGAGCTGGCGGAGGGGGAAGACGCCCCCAAGCAGCCTTCCCCCGCCTTTCGCATCGCCCTGGAGCAGCTGCTGGCGGAGCAGACCGAGTTCGTCCCCTTTTCCGTCAACCTGACCCAGATGCTGGTCAAGCAGCTGGTGGAGCATGCCCTGGACGAGCAGGGGGTGTTGCTGATTGCCAAGTACAACTATGTGGGGGTGGATTACCTGATGATCGCCCTGCTGGAAGGCAAGGAGAGCGTCACCGTGAGCGAGGCGCTGGAGTTGCGCCACATCCAGTACCTGGATATCGGCAAACTCAATCTGGTGGCCCGCATCGATCTCACCGAGTGGAAAACCCAAGGGGATTCGCGTCGTTATATCACCTTCAGCAAGGGCCGGGTCGGTCGCAAGCTGGGGGATTTCTTCATGGATCTGCTGGGGGCCCGGGAGGGCATGGATGCCAAGATCCAGAACAAGGGGTTGCTGCAGGCGGTGGACGATTACTGCGACAGCCGCCAGCTCGAACCGGCCGAGCGCAATGACTACAAGAAGCAGGTCTTCAAATATTGCACCGAGCAGGCCAGCGCCGGCGAGGAGATCGAGATCAAGGAGCTGTCGGCGGAATTGCCCGGTGATGGGGACCTCGATTTTTACAGCTTCATCGGTCAGGAGTACGAGCTGGAGGAGCGCTTCCCGGCGGACCGTTCCACCCTGCGGGGCTTGACCAAGTTTGTGGGCTCCGGTGGCGGCCTGACTCTGAGCTTCGAGCAGAAGTTGCTCAACAGCCGGGTCTTTTACGATCCCCAGACCGACACCCTGACCATCAGGGGAGTCCCGCCCAATCTCAAGGATCAAATGCTGCGCCAGTCGTAATGTGATCCAGCCGTCATTTCTTGCAAAAAGGCACCGGAGTCCGCTCCGGTGCCTTTTTATTTAAGGGGGTGATGTAGATGGAAACCACCTCAGTACTTTTGTTAACACATTGAACAAAATATCGGGAATGAAAGGGTTTTCAGTGGGGTGAAATCCCTTTCAATGACGTCAATTAATTTCCTTTCTGTAATTTAATTTCCATATCTTGGCAAAAATATGGGGATATCCCTTCCTAAGTCGCTGAAATAAGAAAATGTTTTCATAACTTTCTGGAAGAAAATACGTAATTGCATTTCAAAAATGCGAGGCGTGTCATGTGAGGCATTGACTGCTTGGGATAATATTCATCTGCACACAATGCTCTTACAGCGCGGAACTAATACAAGGAAAGGCTCATGAAAAAGAAATTGCTGTCATCCCTGATCGGTCTGGCTACCCTGGGCGTGGCCTGCTCTGCCACTGCTGCCATTGATGAAGGTCAGCTGACCATCTGGATCAACGGTGACAAGGGCTACAACGGCCTGGCCGAAGTCGGCAAGAAGTTTGAAGCCGAAACCGGCATCAAGGTCACCGTCGCCCACCCGGATCAGGTTGAAGTCAAATTCCAGCAAGCCGCCGCCACCGGCAACGGCCCGGACATCTTCTTCTGGGCTCACGACCGTTACGGTGAGTGGGTCAAGTCCGGTCTGCTGGTTCCCGTGACCCCGAATACCGCCACCAAGGCCAAGTTCGAGCAATTCGCCTGGGATGCCATGACCGTCGATGGCAAGACCTATGGCTACCCGGTCGCGGTAGAAGCCGTCAGCCTGATTTACAACAAGGATCTGTTGCCCAACCCGCCGAAGACCTTCGAAGAGATCGCCAAGATCGACGAAGACCTGAAGAAAAATGGCAAGCGCGCCATCATGTGGGCCTATGACACCCCCTACTTCAGCTACCCCCTGGTGGCTGCCAACGGTGGTTACGCCTTCAAGAAGACCGCCACCGGCTATGACGTCAAAGACACCGGCGTGAACAACGCAGGTGCCAAGGCCGGCGTCGGCTACATCTCCGAGATGATCAAATCCGGTCACCTGGAGAAGGGCATTGACTACGGTGTGATGGACGCCAAGTTCAACAAGGGCGAAGTGGCCATGATGATCAACGGTCCCTGGGCCTGGAGCAACCTGGACAAGAGCGGCATCAAGTATGGCGTAGCCCAGCTGCCGACCCTGAAAGGCAAGCCCGCCAAGGCCTTCGTTGGCGTACTGGGTGCCACCATCAACGCCGCCAGCCCGAACAAGGATCTGGCCATCGAGTTCCTCGAGAACTACCTGCTGACCGATGCCGGTCTGGCGCCGATGAACGCCGACAAGCCGCTGGGTGCCGTGGCCCTGAAGTCCTTCCAGAAGACCCTGGAAGCCGACCCCAACATCAAGGCCACCATGCTGAACGCCCAGAACGGCGAACCGATGCCGTCCGTGCCCGAGATGAGCCGTTTCTGGTCCTCCTTCGAAACCGCCCTCAAGAACGTCACCTCTGGCCGTCAGGGTGTTGACGAAGCCCTGGATACCGCTGCCAAGCGTATCGTCCAGTAAGCATGCACTACCCGGGAGGCCTTCGGGCCTCCCACTCTCTCAATCTCTCTTGGCGCAATAAAGGTTAATTGGCATGGAAGTAGTACCTTCTATCGAATCCTATGCCGGTCCGAAGAAAGACAAGTACGTCTGGCTGAAATGGACCATGGCGGCACTGATCGCAGTGCTTAATGGTTATGCGGCCGTGATGATGTATGCCAGCGGCGAGTGGGTATTTGCCCTGCTCGATCTGGTGGTCGTCTCCGTCGGTCTCTATGTCTTCATGAACAAGAAGACCTATGCCCACCGTTATATTTTCCCCGGTGTGGCAGGCATGGTTGTTTTTATCATCTTCCCTCTTGCCTACACGATCGGCATCGCCTTCACCAACTATTCGGGATCCAACTTGCTCTCCCTTGAGCAGGCACGGGATTACCATCTGAAAAAAACCTACAAGGTGACCGGCGGTGAATTCGATTTCACCCTCCTGGGTGGTGAGAACAATCAGTTTCAGCTGCTGCTGAAACAGGACGACCAATCCTTTATCAGTCAACCCCTTACCTTGCTGAACAACAAGGCGCGTACCCTGGCCGTCCGTGAAGGACGGGTACGTGACGAGCCCCAGGTTGTTCAGTTGCAACCCCTGGCCGGGGAGGCGACCGACAAGGCGGCACCCATTCGTGCCATCGTCGATCACCGCACCCACCTGAGTGCCCTGGATGTGGTACTGCCCGAAGGCAATATCCATCTGACCCTGAGCAGCCTGCGCAAGTTCGCCGCCCAGAAACAGCTCTATACCCAGCTGGTCGACGGCGCCGTGCTCAAGTCCGGCGTCATGATCAAGGACAGCAACCTGCTGCGTGACAACCAGAGCGGCGAGCTGATGCTGCCCAACGGTGACACCGGCTTCTACCAGTACATCGATGCGGAAGGTCACTTCGTCGGCAAGGGCATTGCCCCCGGTTTCGTGGTGAGCGTGGGTTGGAAAAACTTCATGCGCATCATGACGGACCCGGGTATCCAGAGTCCCTTCATGCAGATCTTCGTCTGGACCGTGATCTTCTCCGCCTGTTCGGTGGCGTTCACCCTGGCGATCGGCATGGTGTTGGCGTGTCTGGTGCAGTGGGAGCAGCTCAGGGGGCGTGGTTTCTACCGGGTCATGCTGATCCTGCCCTATGCGATACCGGCGTTCATCTCCATCCTGGTGTTCAAGGGCTTGTTCAACCAGAACTTCGGTGAAATCAACCTGTTCCTGGAAGCGGCCTTCGGCATCAAGCCGGACTGGTACACCAATCCCTTCCTGGCCAAGGTGATGATCCTCATCGTCAACACCTGGCTCGGTTACCCCTACATGATGATCCTCTGCATGGGCCTGCTCAAGGCGATTCCGGAAGATCTCTACGAGGCGTCTGCCATGGACGGGGCGGGGCCGGTACAGAACTTCTTCAAGATCACCGTACCGCTCTTGATGAAGCCGCTGACACCGCTGTTGATTGCATCCTTTGCCTTCAACTTCAACAACTTCGTACTTATCCAGTTGTTGACGAACGGGGCGCCGGACATCATCGGGGCCACCACGCCGGCCGGGACCACCGACTTGCTGGTGAGCTACACCTACCGGATCGCGTTCCAGGGCTCGGGTGGTCAGGACTACGGTCTGGCCAGTGCCATCGCCACCGCCATCTTCCTCATCGTGGGTGCGCTGGCCTTGCTCAACCTGAAATTGTCCAAAGCCGACAAGCAACTGTAAGGAGGCTTCAACATGGCAATCGTACAACCCAAATCAGTCAAATACCGGGTGTGGGCAACCCACCTGGTGATGTGGGGCTTCCTGGCACTGATCATCTTCCCGCTGATCATGGTCATCGCCATCTCGTTCCGTAACGGCAACTTCTCGGTGGGGGAGATCATCCCCACCAATCCGACCCTGGATCACTGGAAGCTGGCGCTCGGAATGTCCATCACCAACGCCGATGGCAGCATCACGCCGCCGCCGTTCCCGGTGCTGACCTGGCTGTGGAACTCCATCAAGGTGGCGGGCATCACCGCCCTGATGATAGTGGTGCTCTCCACCACCTGTGCCTACGCCTTCGCCCGTCTACGGTTCCGTGGCAAGTCCACCATCCTGCAGGGCATGCTGATCTTCCAGATGTTCCCGGCGGTGCTGGCACTGGTGGCCATCTACGCGCTCTTCAACAAGATCGGTGACTACATCCCCTGGCTGGGTCTCAACACCCACGGCGGCCTGATCCTGGCCTACATGGGGGGCATTGCCCTGCACGTCTGGACCATCAAGGGCTACTTCGAGACCATCGACTCTTCCCTGGAGGAGGCGGCGGCCATCGATGGCGCTACTCCGTGGCAGGCGTTCCGCCTGATCCTGCTGCCCCTGTCGGTGCCCATTCTGGCGGTGGTGTTCATCCTGGCCTTCATCGGCTCCATCACCGAGGTGCCCATGGCCTCCATCCTGTTGCAGGATGTGAACAATCTGACCCTGGCGGTCGGGGCCCAGCAGTACCTCTATCCGCAGAACTACCTGTGGGGTGACTTCGCCGCAGCCGCCGTGCTGTCAGGCTTCCCCATCACGGTCGTCTTCCTGCTCGCCCAGCGCTGGCTGGTGGGCGGTCTGACCGCAGGCGGCGTGAAAGGTTAACGGTTCATGGCCGGGGGAGCTGGCTCCCCCCGTCATCACGATTTGCAAAGATTCAAGAGCGGAGCTCGACATGGCTGAAGTAGTACTCAACAACGTTCGCAAAAATTACGACCCGGCTGTCCACAAGGACACCCTGCGCAGCATCAACCTCGACATCAAGGAAGGGGAGTTCATCGTCTTCGTCGGCCCGTCCGGCTGCGGCAAGTCCACCCTGCTTCGGATGATCGCGGGTCTGGAAGACATCACCAGCGGCGAGCTGACCATCGGCGGGCGCTACATGAACGACGTGCCGCCGGTGGAGCGCAACGTGGGCATGGTGTTCCAGTCCTACGCCCTCTACCCGCACATGAACATCTACGAGAACATGGCTTTTGGCCTCAAGCTCAAGAAGATGGACAAGGAGAACATCCACAAGCGGGTGATGCGCGCCGCCGAGATCCTGGGTCTCGAGCCTTTGCTGGACAGAAAGCCCAAGGCCCTTTCTGGCGGTCAGCGTCAGCGGGTGGCCATCGGCCGCTCCATCGTGCAGCAGCCGCAGGTGTTCCTGTTTGACGAACCGCTGTCGAACCTCGACGCCGCCTTGCGGGTCAAGATGCGTATCGAGATCGCCAAGCTGCACAAGGAACTCAACTCCACCATCATCTACGTGACCCACGACCAGGTGGAGGCCATGACGCTGGCCAACCGCATCGTGGTGCTGAGCCCGCTCAAGGGCGAGGCGGCCACCAACCTGGAGCAGTTCGGCACCCCCCTCGAGCTCTACCACAACCCGGACAACAAGTTCGTGGCGGGCTTCATCGGCTCCCCCAAGATGAACTTCCTGGCGGGCGAGCTGGTGGAGATCGGCGAGCAGGAGTGCGTGGTCAAGCTCACCTCCGGCGATACCGTGCGTGCCCGGGTGGATGCCCGTCGCGGCGCGGTGGGTGACAAGGTGGAGCTGGGCATTCGCCCCGAGCACCTGGTGCCGCTGGGTCATGCCCATGCCGACAGCCGCGTGAGCGGCGTGGTGCAGGTAGCCGAACACCTGGGGGCAGAATCCTTCGTCTACATGGACGTGGATGGTCACGACTTCACCGTCAAGGCGAGCTCCGACATCGACGTGGCCACCGGCCAGGAGTACAGCGTCGGCATCCCGGCCGAAGCCTGCTACCTGTTCGATGCCAAAGAACAGGCGTTCCCGCGCACGGCCAAATATATCCGCGCCTGAGAGGGCGAGAGTGCCAGGTTTTCCTTTCTATACGTTCAATGCCTTTTGCCGGTCGCAAGACCGGCTTTTTATTGCCCGTCATCCGAAGCCCGGGCCCGGCCAGCGGGTGCGGCTGGCCGGGGCCCGTCACTGCCCGTGCTTGTCTGACTCGAGGGCGGCGGTGACGTCCGGCACGAAGTGCTGGCTGGTGAGCGGCGGGCGCTCATAGCCTTCGGTCTTGATGGGGGGCAGGGTGATGGGCTCGTAGTGGATCGCCTCGTAGGGCACCTTGCCAAGGAGGTGGGAGATGCAGTTGAGGCGGGCGCGGCGCTTGTCGTCGGCGTCCACCACGAACCAGGGGCAATCCTCGGTATCCGTGTAGGTGAACATGTCATCCTTGGCGCGGGAATACTCCACCCAGCGGGAGCGGGACTGCAGATCCATGGGGCTGAACTTCCAGCGTTTGATGGGGGTGTTGATGCGCTCCTTGAAGCGTTTCTCCTGCTCTTCGTCGCTGACCGAGAACCAGTATTTGATGAGGGTGATGCCGGAGCGGATCAACATCCGCTCGAATTCGGGGCAGGCACGCAGGAATTCGCGATACTCGTCGTCGCTGCAAAAGCCCATCACCCGTTCGACCCCGGCCCGGTTGTACCAGGAGCGATCAAACAGCACCATCTCGCCCGCCGAGGGCAGGTGCGCCACGTAGCGCTGGAAGTACCACTGGGTACGCTCCCGATCCGAGGGGGCGGGCAGGGCGGTGACCCGGCAGACCCGGGGGTTGAGGGGTTCGGTGATCGCCTTGATGACGCCCCCCTTGCCCGCGGCGTCGCGCCCCTCGAACAGCACCACCACTTTGAGCCCCTCCTGCTTGACCCACTCCTGCAACTTGACCAGCTCCTCCTGCAGGTGGGCGAGGTGATGTTCGTAGGTCTTCTTGTCCAGACGGGGGCGTTTCTTGCTCTTTTCCTTGGCCATTATCCTCTCCTTGGTGACTCCTCGTTGTGAGTCTCTCCAGCTTGCACCAGGCGGGCACCCCTGCCAAGGGTGGCGTGTTACACTGCCGCCTCATCAGCCGCTGGCAACAGAAAAACAGGAAAGCCAGTTTCATCGCCGCTGGCAACAGGAGAAAACATGAAGCAGTTTATGGAGATAGCGGGCCGCCGCATGGCCTATCTGGACGAGGGGCAGGGTCCGGCACTGCTCTTTGGCCACAGCTACCTGTGGGACAGTGCCATGTGGGCACCGCAAATCGAGGCCCTCAAGGGGCAGTATCGCTGCATCGTGCCCGAGCTCTGGGGCCACGGGGATTCCGATGTGCTGCCCGAGGGGGCCTGCACCCTGGCGACCCTGGCCCGGGATCACCTGGCGCTGCTCGATGCCCTTGGCATCGACGAGTGCGTGCTGGTGGGGCTCTCCATCGGTGGCATGTGGGGCGTGGAGCTGGCGCGCATGGCACCTGCTCGCCTCAAGGGAGTGGTACTGATGGACAGCTTCGTCGGTCTTGAACCCCAGATCACCTGCGAGCGCTATCTCGGCATGCTGGCGATGATCGAGCAGGTCGGCGCCGTGCCTGCGCCTATCGCCGATCAGGTGGCTCCGCTCTTCTTCGCCCATCAACCGGACGCGGCCCTGATGGCCGGTTTCAAGGCCCGGCTGGCCCAATGGCCCGCCGACAAGGTGGCGAGCCTGGTGGCGGTGGGGCGCAGCTTCGTGACCCGGGAGGATCGCATCGACTGGCTCGAAGAGATGAGGCTGCCCGCACTGGTGATGACGGGTTGCGAGGACAAGGCTCGCCCTGTGCTGGAGGGGTATCTGATGGCCGAGGTGCTGGGGTGCCCGTTCAGGGAGATCCCGGGGGCCGGTCACATCTCGACCCTGGAGAATCCCGTGTTTATCAACCGGGCGCTGGCGGCATTTCTCGCCGAAGTGGCAGGGTGACGCTGCGCCGGATAGCCGTAAAAAAGGAGCCATGGGCTCCTTTTTTGTTTCCCAGTCCGGATGGGGCTACCAGATGTAGCCCACCCCGAAGCCTGCATAGAGTTCTCCCTGATGCTGGACGATGGGGCTGTCCGCGATGTCGTCGTCGTAGCGTTCGTAGTTGATGCCAAAGCCGCCAATCCAGTTGGCGCTGAAGCGATAGCTGCCGATGAGGGAGACCATGGGGGAGAGGGTGGTGCCCGTGTTCCACGCCGGCCTGTCCGCCCTCGCTTCGTCTTGCGAGACACCGCCGAAGTAGTAGTTGGCGAGGTTGTGGCTGCGCAGCATGACGCCGGCTCCCGGCATCAGCAGCAGGGGACCGCGGATGATGGGGAAGTTGGCCCACAGCATCAGCTCCTGACCGTTGCTGGTGCCGGTCACATCCGTGGTGGCCCGCACGCTCCAGAGGGCGTAGGGAGTGATGAGATCGGCCCCGAACCCCGCTTCGAACTGCCCCTTGCGCTTCTCCATGCCATGGAGGAAGGGGTCGTCGTCCGGGTCCAGGTTGCCAAAGCGCATCCGGCCGAAGGCATAGGTCGAGAGGTTGCCATCCCGGCTGAGGTAGTAGCGGGCCCGATCCCCCAGATACATCAGGTTGTCACCAAAATAGAGGGCCCCCGGGATGGGCATCAGGGTGTCGTCCTGGTGCTGGTAACGGGCCTGACCGCCGATGACGGCCCCGCCCAGCACCAGCCCCTTGGGAATGGGGCTGTCAGGGCTGTCGCTGGAGAAGGCGCTGAGGGCCCCGATGTCGAGGTCTGCCCGGACGGGTGAGCAGAGCAGCAGTGCCAGAAAGGCACCCAGAGAGGCATGGCGCAGGGCAGGGAGTGGGGGCATGACAGATCCTTGTCGGTGGGTGGGCAGTGGGAACGAATCAGACCTGCGTAGCAAGTCAAACGGATGTCGGTTTTCAATTAAACCCGACAAGGCAAGCATGAGCCAGCGTCACGGAGGTGCTGCTGGTGGCCGGTATCTGGAAGGGGCGAGACCCAGCCTCGCCCCTTGCCAGGGTCAGGGGGCGGGGCGGGGAAGATCTTCCCGCTTGGGCCAGGCATTGAGCACCGCCTTGACCAGGGTGGCGAGGGGAATGGCGAAGAAGACGCCCCAAAAGCCCCACAGACCACCAAACACCAGCACGGCGATGATGATGGCCACCGGGTGCAGGTTGACCGCCTCGGAGAAGAGCAGGGGGACCAGCAGGTTGCCGTCGAGGGCCTGGATCACGAGATAGGCCACCATCAGCCAGGCGAAGTCGGGGGTCAGCCCCCACTGGAACAGGGCCACCATGGCCACCGGCACGGTCACCGCGGCGGCGCCGATATAGGGGATGAGCACGGAGAAGCCCACCGCGACCGCCAGCAGGGCGGAGTAGCGCAATCCCATCAGGGCGAAGGGCACATAGGTGGCGATGCCGACGATGACGATCTCGATCACCTTGCCGCGGATGTAGTTGATGATCTGGTCGTTCATCTCCACCCAGACCCGGTTCACCAGGGTGCGGTTGCGGGGCAGGAAGCGGCGCAGGCCTCCCATCAGCACCTGTTTGTCCTTGAGCATGAAGAAGACCATCAGGGGCACCAGGATGGCGTAGATGAGGATGGCCACCACGTTGATGAGGGAGCTCAAAGAGGCGCTCACCAGTTGTTCGCCGCCGGTCAGGATGCGCTGGCGAATGTTGTCGATGATGGTTTCTACCAGGCTGACGTCGATGATCTCGGGGTATTTTTCCGGCAGGGTGCGCACATAGTCCTGGGCATGGGCCAGCATGGCGGGGGCCTCCTTGGCCAGGTTGACCCCCTGGCTCACCAGCGTCGGGATGAGGCCCAGCAGCATCAGGGTCGTCACCGTGATGAACAGCAGCAGGACCAGGCTGGTGGCGACGGTGCGAGAAAGACCGCCCCGTTGCAGGCGACTCACCGGCCACTCCAGCAGATAGGCCATCACCAGGGCCACCAGCAGCGGTGCCAGCAGATCCCCAAACAGCCAGAGCACGGCAAAGCAGAAGACCAGCAGCAGGAAGAGGGTGACGGCATCGGGGTCGGAAAAACGGGTCTGATACCAGCGCTTCAATACATCTAACATCGAGGCTTCCTTGAATGGCGGCTCACGGGGTGGGTGGCATGGGCTCGGGGGCGAGCAGGGCGTCCCGGGGGGGACAGGCAACGACGAGCAGCAGGGAGAGGCGGGCAGCTGACTCTTCCCGGGTCTGGACATGGTGACCCTGACGGCGCAGATAGGCGGGAATGTCCTGCCGGGAGCCTGCATCCCCGAGCTGGATGCACACGGATTGACCGGGCCGGGCCTGGCGCAACCAGAGCTTGAGCCGGATGAGGGGCTCGGGACAACGCCAGGGGGTCAGGTCGAGCTGTTCCATGAGAACTCCATCGCGTGCGTGGCGGTCATTATGGCCGTGATGAGAGGATGAAACAACGCTTGTGGGCCTTGAATGGCAAGGGTATTCTGCCGATGCCCGCTGGGGTCTGATTGGAGATAGAGATAACGTGGCACGTTTTTCCCCCCTGATAGCATCGCTTCCCCTGTTGGTCACCCTGATGGGGGCGACCTTCCACGCCCAGGGGAGCAACCAGTTGCCCGACATCGGTACCGCCGGGGTCGCCGCACTGCCCATCGAGCAGGAGGTGCGCTACGGCAACGCCTTCATGCGTTTTGCCCGGGCGGGCCTGCCCATCATCGATGACCCCGTGCTCAACGAATACATCGACGATCTGGGCCAGCGGCTGCTGACCAATGCCGACGGGGTGCGCTTCCCGTTCACCTTCTTCCTCATCAACGATCCCAGCATCAACGCGGCGGCCTTCCTCGGTGGCCGGGTCAAGGTGCACACCGGCCTCTTCCTCTACGCCGAGAGCGAGAGCGAGCTGGCCTCGGTACTGGCCCACGAAATCACCCACGTGACCCAGCGTCACATCGCCCGTTACATGGAGGCGCAGGCGAGCAGCTCCGCCATGACCCTGGCCGGCCTGGTGGGCTCCATTGCACTCGCGGTGATCAACCCCACCGCCGGCATCGCGGCCTTGCAGACCACGCTTGGTTTGTCGATGCAGTCGGCCATCAACTACACCCGGGACAACGAATACGAGGCGGATCGCATCGGCATGAAGACGCTGTATGACGCCGGGTTCGATCCCATGGGCATGGCCAACTTCTTCCAGAAGCTGGCGGCGGAGTACCGCTATGCCAGCAAGCCGCCGGAGATGCTGCTGACTCACCCCCTGCCGGAGACCCGGATCAGCGAAGCCCGTGCCCGGGCCGGGAGCTATGGCGCGCGCGCCCTGCCGCCGAGCCTGGACTTCTGGCTGGCCAAGGTGCGCATCCAGGTGCGCTATGGCACCGAGACGCCCCAGGCGCTGCTCACCTACTTCGACAGCCGCCTGCAGAAGGGGGATTACCCCCTCAAGGATGCCGCCATCTATGGCAAGGCGCTGGCCCTGTTGCAGCTCAAGCGCACCGACGAGGCCGACACCCTGATGCAGGAGCTGGCGACTCGTCACCCGGAGGATCTCTTCGTGGTGGATGCCCTGACCGACATCGATCTCGCCAAGGGGCGCAGCGCCCAGGCCATCGCCAGACTGGAGCGCTTCCGCACCCGGATGCCGGACAACGAGGTGGTGGTGGTGAACCTCGGCAACGCCTATCTGGAGGGGGGCAACTACAAGAAGTCCATCGCCATCCTGGACCCTTATGCCCGGGAGCACGACGAGAACAGCCTGGCCTGGAGCCTGCTGTCGGACGCCTACCGCAAGGCGGGCAGAATGACGGACCTGCACATGGCACGGGCGGAGACCCTTTCCCTGCGCGGGGACTACCAGGCGGCCATCGACGAACTGATCGTGGCGCGGGGCACCACCAGTGACAAGCTGACCCTGGCCCGCATCGAGGCGCGCATCACCCAGCTGGAGCGGGCCAAGAAGGATCTGGACAGCCTCAAGGGCTGAGTCCGGAGCGGGTTGATGGCAGGCGGGGTGCTCCTTTGGGGGCACCCCGCCTTGTTTTGCAGGCTAAAATAGGGCCTTTCATCGGTTTCAACGCATCTTGATGATGAAGAAATGAGAGTGATGGATGGCTCTGCTATGGGGCGCTCGCCACGCGGCGTTTTATCTCGGCGAGCTTCTGTTCGTCCAGCTCCCCCACCAGGGTCTCCAGCAGCGTGCCCCTGGCATCGAGCAGATAGCTGGTGGGCAGCGCCCCGGGCCTTGGGAACGGGAGGCGGGCGTCGTCATCCGGGATCATCAGGGGAACCCTGATGGCGTGGCGCCGTGCCAGCTCGGTCAGTTCGGCGGGGGAGGCGGGGTCATAGTTGATGGCGATCACCCGGATCCGCCCTTCCTGGTGCAATGTTGCCAGCAGGGGCATCTCCCGCAGGCAGGGGGCGCACCAGGGGGCGAAGTAGTTGACCAGCAGCGGCTTGCCACCGAGATCCGCGAGGCTGACCTTCTTTCCCGCGCCGTCGGTGAAGTCGGGTGCCGGGCTGCAGGCCCCCAGCAGGGTTGCCACAATCAGCCAACAGATCCGTTTCATTTCCATAGCCTTCCCGCTTACCCTGACCATCCGTTTCCCCTACAATAGCGCCATTTCTTGTCCCATCTTGCGATTAATCAGGGAGTTATCATGAGCGAGACCCAAATCTACCACAATCCGCGCTGCTCCAAGAGCCGTGAAACCCTGGCCTTGCTGGAACAGCACGGGGTCGCCCCCGAGGTGGTGCTCTATCTGGAGCAGGCACCGAGCGAAGCACAGATCCGCACCCTCCTGAGTCAGCTTGGCTTCACGGATCCCCGACAGCTGATGCGCACCAAGGAAGATCTCTACAAGGAGCTGGGGCTCGGCGAGGTGAGCGGCGATGACCTCATTCGTGCCATGCACCAGCACCCCAAGCTCATCGAGCGCCCCATCGTCATCAAGAACGGGCAGGCCCGCATCGGTCGTCCGCCCGAGCAGGTGCTGGAGATCCTCAAGTGAGCACCCGCTTCGCTCGCCTGCTGACCCTGGCCGGTTTTTTCGGCCTGTTGGCCTGGGTGCTGCTCTGGCACCTCTGGCTCTCGCCCCACCCGGACCTCAATCCCTGGCTGTTGCCGGTGATCTGGACGGTGCCGCTGCTCTTCCCCCTCAAGGGCATAGTGCAGGGCAATCCCTACACCCACGCCTGGGGCAACTTCGTGCTGATGCCCTACTTCCTGCACGCCCTGACCCTGATCACCACGGATGAGGGGGAGCGGTGGCTGGCGGTGGTGGAGCTGGTGCTCACCACCCTGGCGTTTGTGGGCACCATCTATTATGCCCGCCTGCGCGGCCGCGAGCTGGGGCTGAGTATCCGCAAGAAGGAAGGCTGAGCCCCTCCCTGTCCGCCTGCTGGCGGGCAGGGTATGTGTCTGAAACCGACGCAAGCCAGCGAATGGCATCTGGCGGTATCGCCCCGAAGTGGCTTGCTTATCTCTTTGATTAATTTATGGATATTGATCGCTGATTGGCAGGGAAGCGCCTCTGTTGACAGATCTGCCACCTGGCTTGCCAGCCTCAGTCAGCCCCTGTTATGCAAAAAGGGGTATGCTTGTGTTTTCACCAGACTCGAGTGATCCATATGACAATCCTGCGTTCCCCCCTGTTGCACAAGACCCTGCTGGCCCTGACCGTCTCCCTCTCCGTCAGCTCCCTCGCCGATGCCTGTACCCGCGCCGTCTATCAGGGGGAGGGAGCGCTGGTGGTGACCGGTCGCACCATGGACTGGCGCAGCGCCATGCCGACCAATCTCTGGGCGCTGCCCCGTGGCATCGCGCGGGAAGGGGAGGCCGGCGCGCACTCCATGACGTGGACGTCACGCTACGGCTCCGTGGTGGCGGCAGGCTTCGATGCAGGCACCGCCGACGGCATGAACGAGAAGGGGCTGGTGGCCAACCTGCTCTATCTGACCGAGTCCGAGTATGTGACCCCGAGCGACAAGGATCCGCGCAAGACCCTCTCCATCTCGCTCTGGGCCCAGTATGCCCTGGACAACTTCGCCACCGTGGCCGAGGCGGTCGAGGCCCTCTCCAGAGATGAATTCTATGTGGTGACCACCCTGACCCCGGATGGCAAGCCGGGCCAGCTGCACCTCTCCCTCTCCGATGCGAGCGGCGATTCCGCCATCTTCCAGTACGTGGGGGGGCAAGCTGCAGATCTACCACGACCGCAGCTATCAGGTGATGACCAACTCGCCGACCTTTGACAAGCAACTGGCCCTCAACGACTACTGGGAGGAGATTGGCGGCCTCACCATGCTGCCCGGCACCAACCGCTCGGCGGATCGATTTGCCCGCGCCTCCTTCTACATCAAGACCCTGCCAAAGACCGACCAGGCCAACGAGGCGGTAGCCGGGGTGATGAGCGTGATGCGCAACGTCTCGGTACCCATGGGGATCAGCACCCCGGATCAGCCCAACATCTCCACCACCCTGTGGCGCAGCGTGGCGGATCAGCAGCATCGCCGCTATTTCTTCGAGCTGACCCATCTGCCCAACACCTTCTGGGTGAGCATGGACAAGCTGGATCTCGCCGCGGGGGCCCCGGTGCGCAAGTTGCCCCTGACCGAGCAGCAGCTCTATGCGGGGGAGACGGCGGAGAAATTCGTCCCGGCCAAGGCGTTTCGCTTCCTGCCGGCCAGCCCCAAGGCCTGAGCATTCCCCCGATGACAACGCCCCGCTCGGGGCGTTTTTTATGGCGGGGATGAGGTGGCAGTGCGGTGGGTGGCGATCTGCGCCTCGCAAAAGCGCATCAGCTCCGGGTAGAAGTGCAGGAAGGCGTGCTCGGCCTCGGTCCAGCGAGCCTGATCCAGGGCGTGGAGCGCCTCCCCGAGCGGCACGGGGCGGCGCAGCCGACGACCGATGCCGTTGAGGGCCGCCCCCACCCCTTCCCGGTACTGGTAGGAGGCCAGCCAGTCCTGCTCGGCCATGCGCCGCAGGGCCATCGGCAGGCCCTGTGGCAGGCTGTGATGATCCAGGAGAAGTTGACCATAGCTCTGCGCCAGAAAGTGGGGCAGGGGGGCTGCGCTGAACCTCTGCCAGTGCTGGCTGAGCCAGTGATCGTAGAGCATATCCACCACAATGCCGCCGAAGCGGCGCCAGGGGGGGGCGAAGCTCGCCACGGCGGCCCGATGGGCCGGGTGGGCATCGGTGAAGGCGTCTATCTTGCGGTGCAGCCAGATCCCCTCGTCGAAGTGGTCAGCCAGACCCGTCGGTAGCGGACCCTTGATGAAGTCCCCCAGCAGGTTGCCGGTGAGGGAGCTGCCGGTATGGGCCGCCAGATGGAGGTGGGCGAGAAAATTCATGGGATGGGGCTCGCGTGCCTGGGCGTGAACGGGTGATCCGAGCCTAACGAATCGTGGCCGGATTGACCATGGGCAGGATGTTTCATCCCCAAGTCCCCTTGCCGGGCAAATTTGAGGCGTGGTAAGGTGCTTGCCATCTTTGTCACAGGACGCGACAAATCACCATGATGCGCAAAGCCAGAGGCTTCTTTCTGGCCTTCTATTTCAAGCCTTTCTATCTCTCCGAGTGGTTCGACGAATAGGTCGAGGCCCCGGAGCAGTTCATTGACGCCCATAGCGGCGTAATCCCGCTCATCTGCAATTTGCCGTTTGTTGGCCATCGCTTGCCTCTGCCTGCGATGCCTTGACCGCGCCTGTGCGCTTTTTATGTAATGGAGTACTCACGATGAAGACCACACTGACCCTGTCAGCCCTTGTTGCTGCCTGTCTGCTCGCCACCCCCGTCACCGCCAAGGAGTGGAAGACGGTACGCTTTGGCGTGGAGGGGGCCTATCCACCCTTCTCATGGACCGATGCGTCCGGAGAGATCAAGGGATTTGACATCGATCTTGCCAACGCCCTGTGCCAGCAGATGGCCGTCAGGTGCGAACTGGTGGCCCAGGATTGGGACGGCATGATCCCGGCCCTGCTGTCGCGCAAGTACGACGCCATCATCGCCGCCATGTCTATCACCGACGAGCGGCGCAAGAAGGTCGACTTCACCGAGAAATATGCCCACATTCCCAACCGCTTCGTGGCGGCCAGGGGCACCGAACTGACGCTGACGCCGGAAGGGATGGCGGGCAAGCGCATCGGCGTGCAGCGGGCCACCACCCACGACAAGTACCTGACCGACAACTTCGGCTCCAGCGTCACCATAGTGCGTTACGGCAGTGCCGATGAAGCCTACCTCGACCTGAAGGCGGGACGGGTGCTGGCCCTGCTGGCAGACGCCTCAGCCATCGAACAGGGGTTGCTTGGCAAGGAAGGGGGCGACAAGTTCGACTATGTGGGGCCGGCCCTGACCGACCGTCAATGGTTTGGCGACGGCATGGGGATCGCGGTGCGCAAGGGGGATCAGGATCTCAGGGCCAAGCTGAACGACGCCATCAAGGCCCTGCGCGCCAACGGCAAGTATCAGGAGATCAACCGGAAGTACTTCAAGTACGATATCTATGGCGGTTGATGGGTAACAGTCGGAGGGAGCCTGCTCCCTCCTTTTTCATGCAGCAAGGAGAGACCCCATGTTGACCCTGATCGAGGGTGCGCAGATCCATAGTCCGGCCCCGCTCGGCCAGCAGGATTTGCTGGTGGCGGATGGCCGCATCGCCTGGATGGGCAAGGGACTGACGGTTCCGGTCGACTGGCCACTGACGCGGGTGGACGCTGGCGGCCGCTATCTGGTGCCCGGACTGGTTGACCCGCTCGCCCATATCACGGGAGGCGGCGGCGAGGGAGGCTTCGGCTTTCGCACGCCGGAGCTCTCGGCAAGGGAAGCTCTGGCGGCGGGGGTTACCACGCTCGTGGCGGCGCTCGGCACCGACAGCCTGACCCGCAGCCCGGCCCAGGTGCTGGGGAAGGTGCGCGAGTTTCGCGCCGCCGGGGTGAGCGCCTTCATGTACACCGGCTCCTACCACCTGCCGGTCAAGACCCTCACCGGCACGGTGGAGTCGGACATCATGCTGATCCCCGAGGTGCTGGGGGTGGGGGAGGTGGCCATCAGCGATCACAGGTCCAGCGCCCCCACCCACGACGAGCTGGCGCGGCTGGCGAGCGAGGCGCGGGTGGCCGGGCTGTTGTCGGGTAAAAGTGGCGTCAGCTTCTTTCACCTGGGGGATGGCCGCGGGGCGCTGGCGCCCCTGCGGGCGTTGCGGGACGGCACCGACATCCCGCAACGCCAGCTCTACCCCACCCACTGCAACCGCAACCCCTGGCTCTTTGCCGAGGCCATCGAGTGGGGTCGGGCAGGCGGCTGGGTCGACCTCACCACGTCGAGCTTCCCGGATCTGCTGGATGACGGGGAGCGGCTCGCGGCCGACGCCCTGGTGGCGTTGCTGGCGGCCGGCGTGCCCGTGGATCGCATCAGCTTCAGCTCGGACGCCAACGCCAGTCTGCCGCGCTTTGACGGCGAGGGGCGCCTCATCGAGCTGCGCTGCGGCCAGATAGGGAGCCTGTGGCAGGAGGTGGTGGCGGCCTGCGGCAAGGGGGTGGCACTGGAGACGGCACTGGCGGTAGTGACGGCCAATCCGGCCAGGGCGCTGGGGCTTGCGAGCAAGGGTACCCTGGGGGTGGGGCAGGATGCGGATCTGCTGCTGATCGATCCTGATACGTTCGCCATCGAGCGGGTGATGAGTGGGGGTCGGTGGCGCACCTGAATACCGGCGCCTGTCATCCAGCCCGCTCAGTTCATCAACAAAAAGCCCGGCAGCAGTGCCGGGCTTTTTCGTGCCATGGGCTCAGATAGCCAGGAACCCCAGGATCAGAATGGGGCCGAGCAGACTCAGGATAAAGCCGGAGACGATGGCCACCGGCACCACCTGGATGCCGCCGGATTTCTGGATGACAGGCAGGGTGAAGTCCAGCGCCGTGGCGCCGCCGTAGCCGATGGCGGCGCTGGGGTGGCGGCGCATCAGCACCGGGATGATGAGGATGGCGATAAGCTCGCGCCCCAGATCGTTGATGAAGGCGGCGGACCCCAGCACCGGGCCCAGCTTGTCCGCTACCAGGATGCCGGAGAGCGAATACCAGCCAAAACTGGAGCTCATCGCGAGGCCATGGGCAAAGGGCATGCCGAGCAGCTGGGCGGCCAGCAGGCTGCCGAGCCAGCTGCTGAGGATGACGGTGAGCGCGATCTTCATGCCCCAGGGATTGAGCAGGATCTGGCGCAGGCGCATGCCGGAGTTGCGCATCTGGATGCCGATGAGCAAGAGCAGCAGCATCAGGGCCCACTCGCTCAACTTGTCGATGGGCAGGGCGCGCAGGTCCACCACCAGCCCCAGCAAGACGCCCCCCAGCACCACGAAACAGAGTTGGAGGGATTCCCATAACAGGTGCAGCTTGCTCGGCATCTTGCCGTCACTGGCCTCGTGGGTGGGGGGGCTGCGCTTGTCCAGCCACCACAGGGCCAGCAGGTTGCAGAGGGTAATGGCTGCGAGCATCACCCCTGCCACCTTGAAGATCACTGCCAGGTTGCTGCCCAGGTTCTCCACATAGGCCAGCCCCAGCCCCATCAGGAACAGGATGAAGTAGACCATCTTGCCCAGGGACTGGTTGACCAGTTTGATCAGACGGGCGGAAGAGAGGGGAACCAGATAGCCGATCACGAGCGGCAGCAGGATCAGCAACACATTGAGCAACATCGGGGCCTCGATCACAAAACGTGGAAAAACGGCACCTTATCACGACTTGTTGCACCTGTGTCACGGATCTGTGCATCAGCATGGCCCATACGGGACTTTTTTATCATATTGTTGTGTTTTTTGATGACAGTCGGCTCTGTATGCAAACAGAGAAAGAGGGCCACATCACCTGAAAAATCAATTTCATCCCCATGAAATGACGAGAGAAGGGGAATCTGCCTGGATGAATAAAGTCCTTTTAGATGACATCTGGCGGATATGGTGAAATATGCTTGCTACCAGTGCGCTGCGGGTATAAAAGAGCGGTAGGGAAGGTGCGACAAAAAATGGATTTTATGCAGACAAAGTGCTGAAAAATACTCAGTAGGCCAATAAAAATACAGATAAAACACCAAATACCTCGGTTCTGTATTGTTTTTTCACTACCTCAATGATATTTTCGCTGAAGGTTGCCATCGGTTAACGTTTTGTTAAATGGACGGTGGTGGAGTCACGCCGAAGCGGCGTCTAGGGACAGACAAGGTTGTAATGGATGAGCGACGTTGCCGCACTGGAAGTTCGTGATCTGCACAAGTATTTTGGCACCCACGAAGTGCTCAAGGGCATCGATATGACGGCCCACAAGGGGGATGTGATCTCCCTCATCGGCTCCTCGGGTTCGGGGAAGTCGACCTTTCTACGCTGTATCAATCTGCTTGAAACCCCCTCATCGGGCAGCGTCTCCCTCCATGGGGAGTTGATCCGGATGAAAACCAGCCGTTCCGGCGAACGCCTGCCGGAAGACATGCGCCAGGTGGAGCGTATCCGCAGCCGGTTGGCCATGGTGTTTCAAAGTTTCAATCTCTGGTCCCACATGACCATCATGCAGAACATCATCGAGGTGCCCATCCAGGTACTCAAGGTGCCCCGTGCCGAGGCCATCGCCAAGGCGGAGCATCTGCTCAACCGGGTGGGGCTGTGGGAGCGTCGCGACTATTATCCCGGTCACCTCTCCGGCGGTCAGCAGCAGCGGGCCGCCATCGCCCGGGCGCTGGCGGTGGAGCCCGAGGTGATGCTGTTTGACGAGCCTACTTCGGCCCTCGACCCTGAACTGGTGGGGGAGGTCCTTGGCCTGATGCGCGAGCTGGCGGAAGAGGGGCGTACCATGATGGTGGTGACCCACGAGATGTCCTTCGCCCGCGACGTGTCGAACAAGGTGATGTTCCTGCACCAGGGGCGCGTGGAGGAGGAGGGCAATCCCAAGGAGATCTTCGCCCATCCCAAGTCGGAGCGATTCAAGCAATTCATCTCGTCCATCTATTGATGGACGGGATTCAATTTCAACCATCCGTACTTTCAACGATCGACGTGTTTATCAAGGAGAGATACATGAACAAGCTGATGCTGGCGACTGCCGTGATGACGGCCCTGTGTTCCGGTAGCCTGATGGCCAAGGAGTGGAAAGAGGTCCGGATCGGGGTGGAAGGGGCCTATCCCCCCTTCTCCTGGACCGAGCCGAGCGGCGAGGTGAAAGGCTTCGACATCGACATCGCCAACGCCCTGTGCGAAGAGATGAAGGTGAAGTGCACCCTGATCAAGCAGGACTGGGACGGCATCATTCCGGCGCTGCTGTCGCGCAAGTATGACGCCATCATCGCCACCATGGACATCACCGAAGAGCGCAAGAAGAAGGTGGACTTCACCCAGAAGTACCAGCACATCCCGGCGCGCTTCGCCGCCAAGAAAGGGACCGAGATCCAGCTTGACAAGGCCTTCATGGACGGCAAGACCATCGCCGTGCAGCGTGCCACCTCCATGGATACCTACATCACCGACAACTTCCCCAATGCCACCATCAAGCGCTACGGCACTGCGGATGAAGCCTACCTCGATCTGAAATCCGGCCGTGTCGACTACGTGATGGCCGACTCCGCCGCCATCAGCGACGGCCTGCTGAAGAAGGAAGGGGGCGATGCCTTCGAGTTCATCGGCCCGAAACTGACCGATCCCAAGTGGTTTGGCGAGGGTGCCGGCATCGCGGTGCGCAAGGCTGACAAGGATCTGAAAGAGAAATTCAATGCCGCCATCCTGGCCCTGCGTGCCAATGGCAAGTACAAGGAAATCAACGACAAGTACTTCGACTTCGACGTGTACGGCGAGTAAGCCGACGTCAGGCGAACAACGACAGGTTGATCCCGTCAGTAGTCATCGGGCCCGTTGCCTTCCGCTGGGAGTGACGGGCCCGATTGCGATGGAGCTGCATTGCATATGTTTGATTTGAAAGGATACGAAACCTCTCTGCTGGAGGGGGCCTGGATCACCCTGGAGGTGGCGCTGGCCTCTCTGCTGCTGGCCCTGGTGCTCGGCATGCTGGGGGCCCTGGCCAAGCTCTCTCCCTACAAGTGGGCACGCGGCATCGCGGCGGCCTACACCACCGTCATTCGCGGCATCCCGGATCTGGTGCTGATGATGCTGCTCTTCTTCGGCGGCCAGGTGCTCATCAACGGGATCTGTACCTGGGTCAACGAGGCCTACAACAACCACCTGCTGGCGAGCAACCCGAACCAGGAGTGGGTCTCCCTGCTGCCCGATTACATCGACATCAGCCCGTTTGCGGCCGGGGTCGCCACCATCGGCTTCATCTTCGGCGCCTACATGACCGAGACCTTCCGCGGCGCCATCCTGGCGGTGGACAAGGGGGAGCTCGAGGCGGCCCGTGCCTTCGGCATGCGGGCAAGCCAGGTCTTTGTGCGGATCCTCTTTCCCCAGATGATGCGCCACGCCCTGCCCGGGTTTGGCAACAACTGGCTGGTGCTGCTGAAAACCACGGCCCTGGTCTCCATCATCGGGCTCGATGATATGGTGCGAAAGGCGTCGCTCGCGGCGGGCTCGACCCAGCAGCCTTTCACCTTCTACATGGCGGTGGCGCTGATCTTCCTGGTCTTCACCGCAGTCTCTACCTCGGCGCTCAAGTGGGCCGAGCGTCACTACGCCATCAAGACGAGGTAAGCCATGGATTTCTCGATCATTCTCAAGGAGTGGCCCACCTACTGGGAGGGTCTCTATACCACCATCTGGCTGGTGGCCGCCTCGCTCATGCTGGGGCTCATGCTGGCGGTGCCCATGGGCATACTGCGCAACAGCCGCAACTGGTTGATAAAGGGGCCAATCTGGGCCTATATCTACTTCTTCCGTGGCACCCCGCTTCTGGTGCAGCTCTTCATCATCTACTACGGTGCCGCTCAGTGGGAGTGGCTCAAGAACAGTGCGGCCTGGTCCCTCTTCTCGGAAGCCTGGTTCTGTGCCCTGCTGGCGTTCACTCTCAACACCGGCGCCTACACCGCCGAGATAGTGCGTGGCGCCGTGATGAACATGCCCAAGGGGCAGATAGAAGCGGCAAGCGCCTTCGGCATGACCCGCTGGCAGACCCTGACCCGCATCATCCTGCCCAACTCGTTTCGCCGTGCGCTGCCGGCCTACAGCAACGAGGTGATCTTCATGCTGCAGGGGTCGGCGGTGGCGGGCATCATCACCATCGTCGATCTGACGGGGGCGGCGCGGATCATCAACTCCCGCTACTACAGCCCGTTCGAGGCGTTCCTGACCGCAGGTCTGCTCTACATGCTGCTCACTTTCGTCATCGTCTGGTTGTTCAAGAAGTGGGAAGCCCGCTGGCATGCCCACCTGCGCCCGCGCAGCGTCTGACTGCCCGCAGAGAAAAAGCCCGCAACTGCGGGCTTTTTTTATGGACCACGGGCAGGCTCAGCGCCCCAGGTACTCCCTGTCGAAGAAGGTGTTGACCCAGTGGGGGCGATAGACGGCGAGCAGGGTCATGGTCATGCCGTTGAGGAGCGCCTCGGGGAAGAGCAGCAGCGGCCAGATGGAGAGGTAGTCGGCGCTGATGGTGTGCCAGGAATAGGTGCCGCTCACCCCCATCAGCAAGGCGCTGGCGATCACCTTGGCCGAGATGCTCAGCGCCCCCCCGAGAAATGCTGCCACGAACAGATAGACGAAGAGGTGGCGAGGCAGCCAGGCCCAGCTCCCCAGAAACAGCAGCCAGCTGGTGGCCACCGGCAGGGCGACGCCGATGAGGGCCTGCCAGCCGATGTCGGCCAGGGGGATGACCCCGAAGTAAGCGAGGAGCAGCAGGGTGAGGCAGGGGGCGAGCAGGGCGAGGCGCCAGCCCAGCAGCAGGGTCAGGCTGGTGAGGCCGAGAAAGTGGATCTCGAGCCCCTCGTGCAACCCGGCCCGCAAGGTCCACAGCGGTACCAGCACGATGGCGCCGCCGAGGCAAAGATGCTGATAGAGCGGGTGGGCGCCAAGAGTGCGCAGCAGGGAGGCGTTCAGACTGAAGGCGAGCAGCACCAGCCAGAGCAGGAGGGCGGCGACTTGTCCTTCACTCATGAGCGGTTCCCCCGGATGCGGCTGTCGGTGATGGCGCCGTGGCGAAGAACGCCGGCGCAATGAAAAGAGGCCGCCCTCTGCCGGGCGGCCTCCTGTCTCAATACTTCACGTTGGGGTGATACTTGCCAAGGATGCCCTGGACCCTGTCCATGGTCTCCTTGCTGGGGGGCTTGATGCCGACCAGATCGTAGGTATCTCCCAGCACGTCCCACTTGTGCTTGCCAAGCTCGTGGTAGGGCAGCAGCTCCACCTTCTCGACGCACTCCCCCAGCTCGGCGATGAACTGGCCGAGTCCTTCTGCGCTCTCGTCATCGTCGGACCAAGTGGGCACCACCACGTAGCGGATCCACATGGTCTGACCGCGGGAGGCCAGGTAGCGGGCGAACTCCAGGGTGTATTTGTTGCTGACGTGGGTGAGGGGGATGTGCTTCTCGTCGTTGATCTGCTTGATGTCGAGCAGCACCAGATCGGTGTTGTCCAGCACCCGGTCGAGCAACTCGTCGTAGTGACGCACGAAACCGTTGGTGTCGAGGCAGGTGTGGATCCCCTGGGCCTTGCAGGCGGTGAACAGTTCGGCGATGAACTCCTGCTGCAGCATGGCCTCGCCGCCGGAGGCGGTCACGCCACCGCCGGAGGCATTCATGAAGTGGCGATAGCTGGTGAGATCCTTCATCAGCTCGGGCACGGTGACCTCGCGGCCGCCCTGGGTGTCCCAGGTGTCCCGGTTGTGACAATACTTGCAGCGCATCAGGCAGCCCTGCATGAACACGATGAAGCGGATGCCGGGGCCGTCGACGGTCCCGCAGGTCTCGACGGAATGGATCCGGCCAATGATGTCGGTAGTGCCGGTGTCGCTGGCTTCAACGGTCGGGATCCGCTGCGTGCCGGGGGTGGCAGGTCCCTTGGATTCAACGGCGGGGATCCGGTTAATGACTGACATAGACGACTCCAATGGTGCGGACAAGGTTCGAGCGGTCGTTATTTTATGACAGAAAGCCCTATAAATCCTACCAGTTTAGCCCGCAGGGGTGGCACCCAGCAGGCTCTCCAGTGCCTTGACGGGGAGCGGCCGGCTGGTGAGGAAGCCTTGATAATGCTGGCATCCCAGGGCCTTGAGCACGGCGAGCTGCTCCTCTTCCTCCACCCCTTCGGCGGTGACGGTGAAACGAAACACCCGGGCGAGATCCAGGATGGCCTTGACGATGGCCTTGTCCTGTTCGCTGTGGACCAGGGTCTGGATGAAGCTTCTGTCGAGCTTCACCTCGTCGGCGGGCAGATCCCGCAGATAGGCCAGGGAGGAGTAGCCCGTGCCGAAGTCGTCGATGGAGATGAGCAGGCCGAGGGCCTTGAGCTGGCGGATCCTGGCGATACTCTCCAGCCGGTTTTCCAGCACCACGGACTCGGTGATCTCCAGCAGCAGGCGCGATGGGGGCACCCCGGTGTCCCGCAGAATGTACTCCACCTGCTGCACGAAACCGGCGGTGTGGAACTGGCGGGCGCTGACGTTGACCGACAGATGGGGGATGGCGAGGCCGTTGTTGAGCCAGAAGCTGTACTGGGTGCAGGCGGTCTTCATCACCCAGTAGCCTATCTCCTGGATCAGGGTGGTCTCCTCGGCGATGGGGATGAACTCCCCGGGGGGCACCATGGTGCCGTCGGCCTTCTGCCAGCGCAGCAGCGCCTCTATGCCCGAGAGCGTGCCGTTGTCGACCCGGTATTGGGGCTGGTAGTGCAGCACCAGCTCGTTGTTGCGCAGGGCATCGCGCAGCTGGTTGTTGAGAGAAAGCTTGCTCTTCTCTTTTTCCGCCATGGCTTCACTGAAGAAGATATGGTTGCCCTGACCCGCGCGCTTGGCCATGTGGACGGCGGTATCGGCCTGCTGCATCAGGACAAGGTGATCCTTGTCGTCATCGCTGAACAGGCTGATCCCCACGGAGGCGCTGCAGTGCAGCTTGTGATCGCCGATGTCGAAGGGGGCACGGAAGATCCCCATCAGCTCCCGGGCAAAGTGCTCCGCCAGGATCTTGGCGGTGATATAGCCCTGGCCCAGCGCCGTGAAGAGCAGGGCAAATTCGTCACCCGAGGTGCGGGCGAGCACCAGGTTCTCCTGGGGCAGGGACTTGAGTCGCACCACCACGGCCTGGAGCAGCAGATCGCCGCAGGCGTGACCGAGGGAGTCGTTGATGGATTTGAAGTTGTCCAGATCCAGCAGCAGCAGGGCCCCCCACTGGCCACTCGAGGCCTGCAGGGTGCGCTGCATGATGTCGGTCAGGCTGCGCCTGTTGTAGAGATCGCACAGGTCGTCGTAGTAGGCGAGGCGCTCGATGTGGCGGGCGGTCTCTTTCTCCTGGGTGATGTCGTGGAAGCTGCAGACGAAGTGGCTGATCTCCTCCTCCTCGTCCTTGACCCCGCTCACCATGAGCCGCACCGGGAAGAGGTGTCCTTCCCTGTGCAGGCATTGTTCCTCCCCGAGCCAGTATCCCTGCCGGTTGACCGCCGCGATCACCTCCTCCTTGAGGGTGTCGCCATAGTAGGTGGGCCTCAGGGCGTCGATGTGCAGGCCCAGCATCTCCTCGCTGGCAAAGCCGGTGATGCGGCTGAAGGAGGCATTGACCTTGAGGATGATGCCCCCGTGATCCATCACCAGCAGGCCGTCGTGGGTGTTGAAGGCCACTTCGGCCAGGCGCAGGGCATCGTCATTGGCCAGGCGCTGCAACTCGCTGGCGGCCCGCTCGCGCTGTTCGTAGAGGACGTCCAGCAGGGGCGCGGGATCGGCCAGAGGGGTGGCGAGCAGCAGGGTGAGCTGCCCCAGGGGGAGACCGTTTGGCCCCGGGAAGGGGATACCGACATAGGCCTTGGCGTCGAGGGCCAGCAGCTGGCTGGACTGGGGATAGCGCAGGGCCAGATCTTCCACGTAGAGGCTCTGCCCGTGCTGGAAGATCTCCCGGCCCGGGCCGATGTCCATGGGCATGGGTTTGACGACGGCAAAGGCATCCCCCTCCACCACGCAGCGGGGAATGAGCCAGAGATCCTGACCGCGAGGCTGAAACTCGCCGATCCAGCCCCTGTGGGCACCGCTCAGGCCCATGGCCCAGCGCAGCAGGGCGCGGCAGTAATCGTTGCCGGTCAGGTTGGCAAGCCCGGGTGGGGGCGCGAGGTCCGGGGCGTCGGTCGCCACGGGGTCCGGCTGCCAGTGGCCGAGCAAGCGGGCGCAATGACGTACCAGTTGCAGGGTGTCATCGCTGATGAGGGTGCTCTCGGCATACTCCAGGCTGAGCACGCCGATGAGCTTCTCCTGCTCCAGCAAGGCGCCGTCCAGGCGGGAGCAGACATTGGCATCGGCCAGATAGTAGTGCTGGCTCAACATGGGCTGGTGGGCCGCCTCCGAGAAGCTCAGGGCGCCCCGGGCGCGCAGGGCCCGGATGTAGCGGCTGTCTCCGCGAATGGCACCGAGCGCGTCCACCCCCAGGGTGAACACCGGGGTCAGCTGCTCGCCGCCAAGGGCGCCATGGGCCTGGTAGTGCCAGAGGATCAGGCGATCGGCCCCCAGGCACTCCTTGAGGCTCTCCAGCATGGCGTCATACTGCTGTTGGCTGGCCATCTGGCTCAGGCGCGGCAGTTGCAGGGACAGGCTGGCGGCGCTCTCCTGGGACTGGGTCTGCAGGCAGATGAGCCAGAAGGCGTCCTGCTCGTGGGAGAGGGAAATGTGCCAGAGGAGGGCGTCAAAGCGCAGCACCAGCTTGCCCCCCTTGCCGCTGGCCAGCCGCTGCTCGATAGGCTGGCGCAGGGCGTCCGGCAATTGGGCCGGCCAGGCACTGCGGGGCTCGTCGAGCCAGTGGAGCGGCGTCTGCATCACATCGGTCAGGGCGACCAGCCGTTGACTACGGGTATCCAGGCGGAAAAACAGGGGCGCCTGGCTGGCGGTCGGAAGATGGCTGAGCGCGGTAGACGACATGAACTGACACTATCCTGTTGAGCAATTGTCGGAGGGCAAGAATACTGCAAATCCGTGGCAAACAAAATTTCATTGAATTCTAAATTAGATAAGTCTAATTTATTGGTCATTTCCTGTTGAGTGGAGTCTTGCAGATGAAACGGATCTTGATTGTGGGTGGTGTGGCCGGGGGGGCGTCCGCCGCCGCCCGTGCCCGCCGTTTGAGCGAAGAGGCGGAGATCGTGATGTTCGAGCGGGGCGAGTTCGTGAGCTTCGCCAACTGCGGTCTGCCTTATCACATCGGGGGGGATATCCCGGATCGGGATGCCCTGCTGCTGCAGACACCGCAAAGCTTCAAGCGCCGGTTCAACGTGGATGTGCGGGTGTTTCACGACGTCATCGAGATAGACAGGGCCGGCAAGAGCCTGCTGGTGCGCAACCTGCTCACCGGCGAAGAGCGGCGCGAAGCCTACGACGTGCTGCTGCTGAGCCCGGGCGCTGCCCCCATCCGGCCTCCCTTCCCCGGCATCGAGAGCCCGGGGGTACACACCCTGCGGAGCATTCCCGACATGGATCGCATCCTGGCGGCGCTGGCGCACGACAAGCCCCGCCACGTCACCGTGGTGGGGGGCGGTTTCATCGGGCTGGAGATGATGGAGGCGCTGCACCAGCGCAAGCTGGATGTCACCCTGCTTGAGCTCTCCGATCAGGTGATGGCGCCGGTGGACAAGGAGATGGCCAACCTGCTCCACGCCCGCATCCGCGAAGAGGGGGTCGATCTTCGCCTGCGCACCGGCCTTGCTGCCATCGAAAGCCTGGAGGTGCCTGCCGAGAAGACCGCCGCCGTGGCGACCGCCCAGCGGGGTGGACTGCGCCTGACCCTGAGCGACGGCTCTCATCTCGACACCGGCCTGCTGATCCTCGCCATCGGCGTCAAGCCCGAGACCCTGCTCGCCGCCAAGGCGGGGCTGGTGCTGGGACCGCGGGGCGGCATCAAGGTGGATGCGGGCATGCGCACCTCGGATCCCTGCATCTTCGCGGTGGGGGACGCGGTGGAGGAGACCGACTTCGTCACCGGCGAGTCCGTGCTGATCCCGCTGGCGGGCCCCGCCAACCGCCAGGGGCGCATCGCTGCCGACAACATGCTGGGGCGAAGCGAAACCTACAAGAAGACGCAAGGGACCGCCATCTGCAAGCTGTTCGATCTGGCGGTGGCGAGCACGGGGCTGAACGAGAAGCGGCTGGTGCAGCTGGGGCTGCCGTTCGAGAAGGTCTATGTCCACCCGGGCAGCCACGCCGGCTATTATCCCGGCGCCCACCCGGTCAGCCTCAAGCTGCTGTTTGCCCCCGATGGCAAGATTTACGGCGCCCAGGCCATCGGCAAGGATGGCATCGACAAGCGCATCGACGTGCTGGCGGTGGCCCAGCGCGCCGGCCTCACCGTGTTTGATCTGCAGGATCTGGAGCTCACCTATGCGCCGCCCTTTGGCTCGGCCAAGGATGTGCTCAACATGGCCGGGTTCGTGGCGAGCAACCATCTGAAGGGGGACACCCTGCTCTGCCACGCAGCCGAGGTGCAGGCTCGCCACCCCCATCAGCAGGTGGTGGATGTGCGAAACGGCCCCGAACTCGACAAGCTGGGACGCATTCCGGGGGCGATGCACATTCCTCTGGACGAGCTGCGTGGCCGCCTTGATGAGTTGCCCAAGGATAAAGAGCTGCTCATCAGCTGCCAGGTGGGACTGCGGGGTCACGTGGCCTGCCGCCTGCTGAGCCAGCACGGCTTCAAGGTGAAGAACCTCTCCGGCGGCTTCAAGACCTGGCAGACGGTGATCGCCGAGTAGATCCTCCATGCTGAAATGGCCCGATTGATCACTCTGTATGCAAACGGGCCACACCAGTGAGTGGCCCGTTTCTTCATCAGGGGCCGATGCCGATCAGGCTGCCGCGTCGCCGAGGGGCGTGCGGACAGGGTGTTGCCGCATCGCCACAGGGGGTGAAGGAGGGGAGGCTACTGCGCCGCGTTGGCCGGTGCATCGTCGACCCATGCCATGAAGATGCGATAGCCGATGGAGAGCAGGGTGGCACCGATGAACATGCCGAGGATGCCATTGGTGGCCATGCCGCCCAGGGCCCCCAGCAGCACTACCGGCATGGGTGCATCGACACCACGTCCCAGCAGCAGCGGCTTGAGCACGTTGTCGGCCATGCCGGCCACGACCAGCAGCACTGAGTAGATGACGTTGAGCAGGGTGCCGTGATCCCCCGCCATCCACATGAAGGCGATGGCCGGTCCCGTGACCAGGATGACGGGGATCTGGGCGATGCCCAGGATCAGCGCCAGGACGAAGAAGATGCCGACCGCCGGGATCCCGGCGAGGGACATGATGACGCCGGCCAGCAGGGCCTGGATGAAGGCGACCCCGATAACCCCCATGGCCACGGCCCGGATGGTGCTGGTGCACAGCTTGGTCAGGGCGAGGCCCTTGCGCTCATCGGTGATGCGTATGGCGATGCGATCGGCGCTGATGGCGCCCGGCTCCCCCCAGGCCATGATGATGCCGGCCACGATGAAGGAGGCGACGAAGCCCAGCAGGCCTCCCCCCATGCTGGCGAGCATGGCGACAGTCTGCTTGGCCATGTCGCCGAGCTGCGGCTTGTAGCTGATGAGGAGGCCGGGCAAGTCCACCGATGCCTTCATCCAGAGGCCATGGATCTTGGCACCAACGAGGGGGATGTCGGCAATCCCGGCGGAGGGGGGCGGGATCACCAGGGTGTGGTTCTCCACCTTGTCGACCAAGGCGCTGACGCTGTCGCCCAGGGAGCCCAGCATGGCGGCGGTGGGGGCCACGATGAGCAGGATGCCCAGCAGGATCAGCAGGGTGGACGACTGACCCTGTTTTCCCCCGAGTCTGGCGGCAAAGCGCTGATGGAGGGGGTAAAGGGTGACCGCCAGGATCAGGGCCCACAGCATCATGTTCATGAAAGGGGAGAACACGGTGAAGCAGAACGAGCCTAGCGCCAGAATAAGGCCAAATTTGATGAACATGTCCAGGAATCTGGCAACCAATCTTTTTTCGACGAGGGACAGATCGTTATTTTCCATGCTGATATGACTCCAGAGAGGGATGGATGCATGACCCCGCTGACCCTGTGTGAACTCAAGGTCGGCATTCTGGTCGATGGACAATTAATAAGTTTGTTTTCAATGGTTGAAGCATACATCGAGCGCACCTGCACGTTATGTATGGCACAGGTGTTCAAGGCTTAAGAAATATTTATCTGCTTGATATGTCGTTGATTGGAAGGCCTGCGTTGAGCGGGCCGAGCATAATGAATGGCCCGATCGCGCACAAGTGAACAGTGGTGCCCGGTTTAGCCCGGGTTCAGAAAAGCACGACAATCCCCTTTCCTGGAACAGGAGATCGCATACGGGGCCTCGAATAAACCTCGCGCTTCACGGGGCGTCGTGCTCCCGTCCGAGGCGATGTAGGCATCTCTGTTGGCCGATGCCGCCCGATATGGCAGTTGGTGTTCCCGGGAGTGACGCTTTATTCTATTGGCTCCTGCGCTGCGGCGATCCAACCCTGGATGAACACCATGCACCTCTCTCTCTCCAGCCCCGTGACTCGTCTTCCCCGTGTGGCCTGGCTGGCGGCGCTGCTGCTGGCTGGTTGCGGCCCCGACAAGCCTGTCAGCCAGGTTCCGACCACCGGCTCCACTGCCCGGCAGGAGGCAGGGGAGCCGAGTTCAGTCGTGCAAGCCAATGCTCGCCAATATCGCGATGCCCCGGCGCTGGCGCTGGTCTTCTCCGGCCCATTGGCGCCCAAGGCAAACTGGCAGAGCTGGCTTTCTGTGAGTGAAGGGGGCAAGCAGGTGCAGGGGGAGTGGATCCTCGCCGACGATGGTCGCACCCTCTATTTCCCGAACGTTCAGCCCGACAAAAGCTACGAGGTGAGCCTCAAGGCGGGGCTGGGCCCATCCCCCCAGAGCTGGACTCTCAAGACCCGGCCGCTGGAGGCGGGGGCCTCCTTTACCGCGAGCGGCATGGTATTGCCGCTGCGCGACGAGCTGCGCCTGCCCATCAGCGCGGTCAATGTGGACGAGGTCAATATCGACTTCTTTCGGGTCGATGCCGAATACCTGCCCCGTTTCCTGGCCGAGTATCGCCCCGGTGCCGGCATGGGCAACTGGGAGCTTGAGCAGATCACCAAGCGGGCGAAGCGGGTATTCAGCGGCCGCTATGCGTTGGAGCTCGATGCCAACCGGCGCGAGACCCGCCTTATCAATGTGAAGGAGCCGCAGCTGGCGGAGGCTGGCGTCTACTTTGCGGTAATGTCCCCCCTTGGCAACTACGACTGGCGCAAGGAGACCACCTACTTTGCGGTGAGCGACATGGGGCTCAGTGCCCGCCGTTACCGCGATGAGCTGGAGGTGTTCGTCAGCTCCCTGGCCAGCGCCGACCCCCTCAAGGATGTGCAGCTCTCCCTGCTCGACCAGAAGGGCAACCGGCTGCAGGTGCAAACCACCGACCCCCAAGGTCATCGCCGCTTCGATCAGGTGCAGGGGGCTCGCCTGCTGCTGGCCGAGCAGGGCAAGCATCTGGCGGTGCTGCGCCTCGATGGCGCGGCCCTCGATCTCTCCACCTTCGAGCTCGGCACCCAGCCCTGGCAGGCCCAGCAGCTCTATCTGTTCAGCGGACGCGATCTCTATCGCCCCGGCGAGCGGCTCGACAGCGAGATCCTGCTAAAAGGGCAGGATGGCCAGCTGCTTCCTGGCATGGCGGTGGAGCTGGAGGTGAAACAGCCGGACGGCCAGCTGCTCGAACAAAAGCGCCTGCTACCGGACAATCTTGGCGCGGCCCACTACGGCCTGCGTCTGCCGGATGATGCGCCGCTGGGGCGCTGGACCATCAACCTCAAGACTGCCGCCGGCAGCCGTTTCGAGTGGCCTTTCCTGGTGGAGGAGTTTCTGCCGGAGCGGCTGAAACTGCAGCTTGGCAAGGGGCCGGATGGGGAAGTGACGAGTCTGGACGCCGCCCTCACCCTGCCGCTGCAAGGGGACTATCTCTACGGCGCACCAGCCAGTGCCACCAAGGCGAAGGCGGAGGTGAAGTTAAGCCGCGCCACCATGCCCTTTACCCAGTGGCAGGAGTTCACTCTGGGTGACGTGCTGCTCGCCGAGCAGACCAGGGATCTCGAGCCGCTGAATCTCACCCTGGATGTGCAGGGGCAGGGGACTTTTTCGTTAGCTGATGAGCTCGATAATGTGCGCGCGCTCGGGCCGCTGGAGGTGGCTTATCGGGTGTCGCTCTCCGAGCCCGGTGGCCGCGCCGTCAATCGCAGCCGCATCCAGTATGGCTGGCCCGCGGGCAGCCAGTGGCCGGCGCTCAAGGCCGACTTCGTGGCGGATCGGGTGGAAGGGGGCAAGCCGCTCCCCTTCCAGATCCTCAACCTCGATGACAAGGGCCAGCCGGTGGCGGGGGTGGTGAAAGTGCGCCTTATCAACGAGTACCGCGACTACTACTGGCACTACGCCGATGGGGAGGGGTGGAAGTATGAGTTCAACAGCCAGCCCTATCTGGAGCAGGAGCAGACCCTGCAGCTGGATGGCAAGGGGCCGACCCCGCTCACGCTGCCACTGGCGGCGGGCTGGTATCGATTGGAGGTGGAGAACAGTCAGGGCCATCAATCGAGCCTGCGGGTGGAAATAGGCAGTTACGCCTGGGGCGGCGGTGGCGAGCAGGCACGGCCTGACAAGATCGCCATCACCCTCGACAAGCGCGCCTATCAGGCGGGTGACAAGGCCAAAGTGACCCTGGTGGCCCCGCGCCCCGGCAAGGGGTTGCTGCTGGTGGAAGATGGCGACGGCCTGCGCTGGTGGCAGCGCATCGAGCTCAAGGGGGCCGGCAACGATGCCAAGGATGCCCGCGGCGAGTTCGAGATCCCGGTCAGCCCCGAGTGGCAGCGCCATGATCTGCATATCTCGGCCCAGATCGCCGCGCCAGACAGTGCCTCCAAACCGGTCGGCAAGCAGCAGGGGCAGAGCCTGCGTTCGGTCGGGCTGGTGCCGTTCACCCTGGATCGGGAAGCGCGCCGTCTGCCGCTTACCCTGAGCGCGCCGGACAAAGCGGTGCCGCTCACCCGGCTGGAAGTGACCGCCACCTCCACCCCCAACAGTCAGGGCCGCGTGGTGCTGGCGGCGGTGGATCGGGGTGTGCTCAACATCAGCGATTATCAACCCCTCGACCCGTTCGAGATCTTCTTTGGTCGCAAGCGCTACGCCCAGGATTTGTTCGACAACTACGGCCAGGTGATCCCGCCGCAGGATGGCAAGCTGGCTCGCCTCAACTACGGGGGTGACCGGGCGCCGCTGAAAAAGGGCGGCGCGCTGGAGAGCCGGGTCGAGATTGCCGCGCTCTGGAGCGGCGAGGTGAGTTTTGATGAGAGTGGCAAGGCGGTGATCCCGCTCGAGCTGCCCAACTTCAACGGCGAGCTGGCGCTGATGGCGCTGGCCTGGAACGAACAGCAGGTCGGTGAGGCCGAGCGCGCCGTCAAGGTGGTGGCGCCCTTGGTGGCAGAGATCGGCTGGCCGCGCTTTGGCGCCAGAGGGGATGAGACCCGGGCGCTGGTGCAGCTGCGCAACATGAGCGGTGAGGATCAGACCCTCTCCCTTGTCTGGACCCTCAACGGCGGGCTGAAAGCAAACGGCGAGCTGCCCCCCACCCTTGCCCTGAAAAACGGCGAGGAGCAGTGGCTGACCCTGCCGCTCACCGTGACCGGGGCGAGCGGTGTGGCAAGCCTGCAGTTGGCGGCCAGCGGCAAGGATTTTGCCATCAGCCGCGACTGGACTTTGCCGCTGCGCTCCCCCTGGCCGGCCGAGACTCGCCAGCGCTACCAGATGTTGGCTCCTGGTCAGCAGATGAGCTTTGCGCCAGCTGAGCTGGCCGGGCTGGATCGCGCCAACCTGCAGGGGCTGCTCAGCCTCTCCGGCACTCCCCCCTGGGATCCGGCAGCCCAGTGGCAGGCGCTGGCCGACTACCCCTATGCCTGTCTGGAGCAGACCCTGTCCCGTGCCTGGCCTTACTTGCTGACCACGGCGGATGAGCGCATCGCATGGAGCAAACCCGCAGAGGGCAAGAAAGCGGCGAGCGAGGCGGATGTGCAACGCGCCCTGCTGCAACGGCTGCAGCGGTTGCAACTGCCCAGCGGCGGCTTTGGCCTCTGGGATGGCCGCTCCGACGAGGAGCAGTGGCTCACCGCCTATGCCGCCGATTACCTGCTGGCGCGCAAGGAGGCGGGCGATGCCGTGCCGGAGGCGATGCTCAATCAGGCGCTGAACCGGCTGCAGAGCTATCTCACCGACAGCCAGTATGGCGAGCGCTGGAGCAGTGCCCCCGAGCACAGCCGGCTGGCCTATCAGGCCTACAGTGCCTATGTGCTGGCCCGGGTGGGCAAGGCGCCGCTCGCTACCCTGCGCCTTGTCTGGGAGCAGCAGGCCGATCACGCCCGCTCCGGTTTGCCACTCTTGCACCTCTCGCTGGCGCTCTCGGCCATGGGGGATGAGCAGAATGCCGCCAAGGCCCTCAGCCGGGCATTGGCGACCGAGCGCGGGGACGATTATCTGGGGGATTACGGCTCGCCGCTGCGCGATCAGGCCCTTGAGCTCTCCCTGTTGCGCCAGCACAAGCTGGCTGCGGAGCGCTGGCCGGCCCTCAGTGCCAAGGTGGCCGATACCCTGGCCCATCGTCAGTGGCTCAGCACTCAGGAGCGGCTCGCCCTGCTGCGACTCGCCCGCGTCGATCCGGCCGTCGACTGGCAGGCCAGGGTGGCTTCCTCTCTTGGCAGTGGATCCCTGAGCGGTTCGGCTCCGCTGCAGCAGGGCACCCCTGAGGCGCTGGCGGCGAGCGCCGTCACCAACGAGGGCAAGGGCTCCCTCTATGTGCAGCGCACTGTGATCGGCTACCCCGAACAGGCTCCTACCCGGTTGAGTCAGGGGATAAGCGTGACCCGCAGCTGGTTCAACAGCGACGGTCAGCGTTTTGACCCGACCAAGGTGAAGGTGGGCGATCTGGTGGTGGTGCGGCTCAATGTCAGCAGTGAATCGGCGGTGCCCGATGCCCTGCTGGTGGAGATGGTGCCCGCTGGCTTTGAGCTGGAGAACCCGGCCCTTGGCAACAGCATCAAGCTCGAAGAGCTCTCCATCGAGGGGAAACCGGCGTGGCAGAGCGAGTGGAACGACTACCTCAAGCATCAGGAGTTTCGCGATGACCGCTACACGGCGGCGCTGGATCTGAGCGCCGGGAGCAACCAGCAACTGGTCTACCTGATGCGGGCGGTGACGCCGGGTCGCTATCAGGTGCCGCCGACCCAGGTGGAGGATATGTACCGACCCGAGATCCGGGCTGTGGGTGAGGATATCCATGAGGTGATCATCTCTGAGTAACAAACCCTCCCTTGAGCGGGTTCGCCCGCTCACTTTCTGGCAGCGTGGCTGGCTGAAATTGGGTCGCACTGGCCACGCTTGCTGGAGCTGGCTTGGTCGCCTGCCACGCTGGCTGCGTTTCTCGATGCTGGGCGTTGTAGCACTGCTCCTGTCATTGCTGGCGCTGGATCGACTCTTCCCGCCGCCACCGCTCGACCCGGCCTATGCACGGGTGGTGCTCGACATGAAGGGGCGACCGCTGCGCGCCTTTGCCGATACCAGCGGCGTGTGGCGCTACCCCGTGACCCTGGAGCAGGTTTCCCCTCGCTATATCGAGGCGCTGCTCGGCTACGAGGATCGCCATTTCTGGCGCCATCCCGGGGTCAATCCGGTGGCCATGGTGCGCGGGGTCTGGCAGTGGTTGCGCCATGGGCGGGCCGTGTCGGGCGGCTCGACCCTCACCATGCAGGTGGCCCGCCTTATCGAGCCTTACCACAGGAGCGTGCCCGGCAAGCTGCGCCAGATGGCGCGCGCGCTGCAGCTGGAGTGGCACTATGACAAGCGCACCCTGCTCACCGTCTATCTGAACCGGGCGCCCTTTGGCGGCAATCTGGAGGGGGTACAGGCGGCAAGTTTTGCCTATCTCGGCAAGAGCGCGGCCAAGCTGACCCATGCCGAGGCGGCGCTCTTGGCGGTGCTGCCTCAGGCCCCCAGCCGCAACCGGCCGGACCGGCATCCCGAGCGGGCCCGCACCGCCCGTGACAAGGTGATGCAGCGGCTGGTGGCGCAGGGGGTCTGGCCAGAACAGGTTTGGCTGGAGGGACGCATCGAGCCTGTGCTGGCCCGCGGTCACTTCACGCCGATGGAGGCGCCGCTCTTTGCCCGTCTCGCCGCCGACCATCAGGCCGGGGCCCTGGTGCATACCACCATCGACGGCGATCTGCAGCGTTGGCTGGAGGGGCGGGTGGCGAGCTATATCCGTCGCTTCCCCGAGCAGACCTCAGCGGCGTTGCTCCTGGTCGACAACAAAACCATGGCGGTGCGCGCCTATGTGGGCAGCGCCGAGTATGGCAATCTGCGCCGCCACGGTTATCTGGACATGGTGCAGGCGATCCGCTCTCCCGGCTCTACGCTGAAGCCCTTCATCTACGGTCTGGCGATGGACGAGGGGCTGGTGCACTCGGCCTCCCTGCTCTCCGATGCGCCAAGGCTGGGCTCGGACTATAGACCCGCCAATTTCTCCGGTGCCTTTCAGGGGCCGGTGACGCTGGCCCAAGCACTGCAGCAATCCCTCAACGTGCCGGCGGTGCAGGTGCTGGAGGCGCTGGGGCCGGACAAACTGGTCAGCCGTCTCGACAATGCCGGGGTGAGGCTGGCTCTTTCCGACAAGCCTAATCCGGCCATTGCGCTGGGGGCGGCGGGCATTCGGCTCGAGCAGTTGGTGGCGCTCTACAGCGCACTGACCCGGCAGGGGCAGGTGGCGATGCCGGTCTGGCTGGCGGGGCAGCAGGCGGTGTCGCGCCCCTTGCTGAGTCCGGGGGCCGCCTGGATCATCTGGCAGATATTGAGCGCCCAGGGGCGCGCGGATCAGCCCTTTGCCAGCGAGGCGACCGGCCGGGTCAACCGACTGGCCTGGAAGACCGGCACCAGCTATGGCTATCGCGACAGCTGGGCCATGGGGGTCTCCGGTCGCTGGACCATCGGCGTCTGGCTGGGGCGCCCCGATGGCACCCCCATGCCCGGCTTTTATGGACAGAGTGCGGCAGTGCCACTGCTGCTTTCTGTCTATTCGCGGCTCTCGGACAACAGCCCCCTGCCAGCACAACCCAACACGGTGAGTGAAGCGGAGATCTGCTGGCCCTTGGGGCGCAAGTGGAGCGCGACCCTGCCTGAGGCCTGTTTGCAGCATCAGAGCGCCTGGCTGCTGGAAGGGCGCGACCCTCCCACCTTGCCGGATCCCATGGATTGGCCCTCGCCGCTGCGCCAGGTTGCGCTCACTGTCGACGGCAAGCCGACGCTGACCCGCTGCCACGATGCGGCACAATCCGCTTTTAGAGCGCTCTGGCCGCTGTCGCTGGAGCCATGGCGCTCACCGGGCGAGCGGCGTCAGGCGCTGCTTGCCAGGGGCTGCGCGGGGGAGGGACAGAGCGCCGAGCAGCAGGCCCCCATCCGCATCCTGGCACTGGGGGAGGGCAACCTTATCCGCAGTCAGCGCTATCGGTTGCAGCCCAAGGTGCTCGGCGGTGTCGGCAAGCCGGCCTGGTTTCTCAACGGCCAGCGGCTGCGCTGGGACGGGGATCAAGTAGTGAGCAAGGCGGGCCGCTATCAGCTGGTGGTGGTGGATGAGGCGGGAAACAGCGATCGCATCGAGTTTCGGCTGGAAAACCCCTCCTGAGGGCGTGGTGAGCGCCAGAATATTGACGGCATCGGTGATGGTCCCGATGCCGTCAGTTGATTGTCGATTCTCCGGCAGAGGCGGGGAGTCAGGGCTTGACCTGCCCCAGCCGGGTGAAGAAATGCCGGCTCTTGCGCTGGTGGAAGTGGCTCTTCTTGATGGGATGAAACACCAGGTCGCTCTGTGGGTGACTCCCCTTGAGGCGGTGGATCATCGCCATGGCGGGCAGGCTGGTGCTGATCAGGGTGGTGAGCGGCAGGCTGACCGTCTCGGGCCCCAGCAGCGGGTTGAGCCCCTGCTGTGCCTGCTCGAAACGGGTCAGCACGGCGGGCTCGGCGTAGCCGCTGCCCAGCATGGCGAGCAGGGCGTCGAGGGCCTGATGGAACTCGGCCAGCTGTTGGCGAAAACCGCTGCGCCCGCGCAGGGCAATAAGCTCTGCAACGGGGATCTCGCTTAAGTTGGCGGGCACTAGCAGCGGGATCTCGAGGTGGAAGCAATCCTGGCCGCCCCGGTTGTGGTAGCGGGATTCGAGCAGGTGAAGCAGGCGGTCGAGATAGTCGTGATCGGTAATCAGCGCCCCGTCATTGGCGAGTGCCCACTCACGGGCGAGGCGCATGGAGAGCAGGTTGGCAAAGCGGCGCGCCATTCTGATCCCCCCTTCATCCTGCGTCGCAAAGCCGTGGGTCAGACAAAACCCGTGCAGCCGCTCCAGCCCCGCCTGGGCCGGACAGAAGCAGTCGTGGTTGGCCGGCATGCGCCAGCGACCGATCAGCTCCTTGTTGCCAAACACCTTGTGGCGGACGAAGTCGGGGGCAACCAGGCCGGCAATCTGGTTCTCGATCTGGGGCGTGATGGCGGCGAAGAAGGCGGGTGCTGGCGGTTCGGCCAGCAGGTCGGTCTGCCGGCGCAGGGTCTCGAGCAGGGTGGTGAGGCCGCTCTTTTCACTGACGGTGAAGACGAAGGCGAGCCGCTCCAGATAGAGCAGGGCAAACTTGAGCCAGAGTTCATCCCGCACTTCCATGCCGGGGTAGTAGATATGGGTTTTCATGGGTGCCGTGTTGCCGGGGCGCAGGCTGGGGAATATACGCAAGATGGCCAGGGTGCGGCAAACATTGCGTGGGGGAATGTGAGCGGCCGCTCATCCAGTAGGCGCTGGCCACAAAGTTCTGATATAATTCGCGCCCTTAAATCAAGGCCACCCGAGTCAATACCATGAAGTTCATTATCAAGCTGTTCCCGGAAATCACCATCAAGAGCAAGTCGGTTCGCCAGCGCTTCATCAAGATACTGCAGGGCAATATCCGCAATGTCCTGCGCCGCTTCGACGACGATGCCCGGGTGCGGATGGACTGGGACAAGCTGATCGTGAGCTCCCGTAACGACCAGTTCCGCGAGCAGGCCATCGAAGCGCTCGCCTGCATCCCCGGCATCCAGGCCTTCCTCGAGGTGCAGGCCAGCAAGTTTACCGACCTGCACGACATCTTCGAGCAGGTGAAAGCCGTCTGGGGTGACCAGCTAGAAGGCAAGACCTTCTGCGTGCGCGCCAAGCGCCACGGCAAGCACGAGTTCTCTTCGCTGGAGATCGAGCGCTACGTGGGTGGTGGCCTGAACCAGCACTGCGTGAGCAACGGCGTGCGCCTCAAGAACCCGGACGTGAAGATCAACCTCGAGATCGATGGCGAGGAGCTCTTTATCGTCAGCGCCATCCACCAGGGGCTGAGCGGCATGCCCATCGCCACCCAGGAAGACGTGCTGAGCCTGCTCTCCGGCGGCTTTGACTCCGGTGTTGCCTCCTTCCAGTTCATCAAGCGCGGCTGCCGCGTGCACTACTGCTTCTTCAATCTGGGCGGGGCCGCCCACGAGATCGGCGTCAAGCAGGTGGCCTATCACCTGTGGAACCGCTTTGGCTCCTCCCACCGGGTGCGCTTCACCGCGGTGGACTTCGAGCCCGTGGTGGCCGAGATCCTCGAGAAGATCGACAACGGCCAGATGGGGGTGGTGCTCAAGCGGATGATGATGCGCGCCGCCGCCAAGGTGGCCGACGAGTTCCAGATCCCGGCCCTGGTGACCGGCGAGTGCGTGGGCCAGGTCTCCAGCCAGACCCTGACCAACCTGAACGTCATCGACCGGGTGACCGACAAGGTGATCCTGCGCCCCCTCATTACCTGGGACAAGCCGGACATCATCAGCGAAGCCCGTCGCATCGGCACCCTGGAGTTCGCCGAGACCATGCCGGAGTATTGCGGCGTCATCTCCAGGAAGCCGACCGTGAAGGCCGAGCTCTCCCGCATCGAGGCGGAAGAGGCCAACTTCGACTTCGCCATTCTGGACAAGGTGGTGGCCGAGGCCCGTTACCTCGATATCCGCCGCATCGGTGAGGAGACCGCCGCCGAGGTACAGGAGGTGGAGACCACCGCCGAGAGCGGTGACGACGAGGTGATCCTGGACATTCGCTCCATGGAGGAGCATGACGACAAGCCGCTGGTGGTGGAAGGGCGCGAGGTGCTGCACATCCCCTTCTTCAAGCTGGCCACCGCCTTTGGCGATCTGCCGCAAGAGAAGACTTACCTGCTCTACTGCGATCGCGGCGTGATGAGCAAGTTGCAGGCGCTTTACCTCAAGGAGAAGGGCTTTGCCAACGTCAAGGTCTATCGTCCCTGAGCGGTCGACCCTCGCCCATAAAAAATCCGGCCAAGGCGCCGGATTTTTTATTTCACTTTCATGGATGCAGAGGGTCAGGGACAGGGAACCGGGGTAAAGGTCTCTTGGCCCTGGCAGCGCCAGCCCATCTCCGCCTGACGCATCTGCCACAGGTTGTTGCTACGAAACAGGGTCAGGATATAGAGCATGTCGTTCCTCTGGCCATCGAGAGCCACCGAAAGCACGAGATCGTTGTCCAGCTGCTGGGCATGGATGCGGGTGGGGACGTCTTCATGGCCCACGAAGCGGCGAGCCACCTCGCGATAGTCGTTGACCCAGCCTTGCTGATTGCTGCTCGCCTGACGGATCTGCTGGTTGAACTGCTGCACCGGGGTGGATGCCAGACGCCCGAACAGGGTCTGTGCCCCCGCATGAGCCGCCACCATCATCAGCGTCAGCGTGGTAATGAGCCCAAGTTTTTGCATGAGGTATTCCGGCTTGAAACGACCCCTGTATGACAACAGAAAAGCCGGCTTGGTTCAATCTTGTCCCTGTCGGGATGGGATCTCGCCCACTCCGGCGTTCCTCAGTTGCGCTGCAGCGAGAAGGTGGGCAGGGAGAGATGCCAGTAGATGGCCGCCACCCGCAGGCCGAATACCCCCAGCATGCTGATGAGCATGGCGCTCACCCTGTCCACTCCGACTTCCAGCGACAGGGTATAGAGGATGCCCCCCAGGATGCAGGCGGTGGCGTAGATCTCCTTTTGCAGCACCATGGGCACCTCCCGGGCCAGCACGTCCCGGATCATGCCGCCCGCGACGCCGGTCATGGTCCCCATGATCACCGCAATGAGCCCGGGTGTGCCGAAATTGAGCGCCTTCTGGGCGCCGATCACGGTAAAGAGTGCCAGACCGAAGGCGTCCGCCACCGGCAGCACATACCAGGGCATGCGGCGAGGCAACTTGACCATCCACATGCCGACGAGGGCTGTGGCGATCACCACCCAGATGTAGAGAGGGTCGCGAACCCAGAAGACGGGGGTGGCCCCCAGGATCATGTCGCGGATGGTGCCGCCACCGATGGCGGTGACCGCGGCCAGCACCATGACGCCAAAGCCGTCCATTCTAAGACGACCCGCTACCAGGACCCCCGAAAACGCGAATACCGCAGTACCAAACATGTCGCTGATGTAAACGATCTGCTCAACCAGAGTCTGCATGGAGAACAACTCACGTCCAATAGATGATGGGGCGGCGATTTTAGGGGCAAGCCGTGGGGATGAGCAATGCGGGAGTGCAAAAGTGGGAGCCAGCGCCGGTTTCTGGGAAACGGGTGGAGAGTGACCACAACGCCATGTCTGGTGCGGGGCCCGGGCCTCTGCTCGTGGGTGTGCAGCGCACCATGGCAAAAAACTCCGATTTTTTTCTCAAGAGTGGGGAATAGAGGCCGATATATAGGTTAGGCGGCAATTACTGCCATAAAGGCAGAAAAAAGAAATTAAAGTATCACTAAAAGACGCCGTTAACTAAACATATCAGGCACAAAACAAAATAAAGCCTGAGTGAATTAAAGTTAAATTTTAATAGCTTAGGAGAAAAATCATGAGTCTGTATATCAATACCAACGTTTCATCGCTCAACGCCCAGCGTAACATGATGAACAGCACCAAATCCCTGGACACCTCTTACACCCGTCTGGCCTCCGGCCTGCGCATCAACAGCGCCAAGGACGATGCGGCGGGTCTGCAGATCTCCAACCGTCTGACCTCCCAGATCAACGGTCTGGACCAGGGCAACCGCAACGCCAACGACGGCATCTCCCTGGCACAGACCGCAGAAGGGGCCATGGACGAAGTGACCGGCATGCTGCAGCGCATGCGTACCCTGGCGCAACAATCCGCAAACGGATCCAACTCCGATTCTGATCGCGATGCGCTGCAAAAAGAGATGGATCAACTGGGTGCCGAGATCAATCGTATCTCTACCGCCACTACCTTCGCAGGTACCAAGCTGCTCGATGGCACTTTTACCGGCTCCTTCCAGGTGGGGGCCGACGCCAACCAGACCATTAGTTTTAACCTGAATCAGACCGATGGTTTCAGTATTTCTGGTATTGCGGCGGCGGCGACTGC